>NZ_KB892093.1:196724-213656 GCF_000373665.1 Streptomyces sp. BoleA5 | reverse complement strand
AGCAGTCCGTACACAGCCGGCACCTGCGCGCCGTGGCAGACCAGCGCGATCGGGAGGTTGCGCGCGAAGAAGTGCTCGGTGATGCGCCTGACGTCGGCGTCGACCCGGATCCACTCGGGGGCGCGTCCGCCGGGGATGATGAGGGCGTCATAGCGCTCGACGTCGACCTCGGCCCAGGGCACGTCGACCGGGAGCTTTCGGCCGTTCTTCTCCACGTAGGCGTCGGAGTCGGGGTCGAACTCGTGGATGACCAGCTGAATGTCACGCATCGTCCGTGACGAGACGTCGACGTCCCAGCCGCCCTCCTGAACGCGATAGTAGGGATACATGGTGTCGAGTTCCTCGGCGGCGTCGCCGGTCAGGAGCAGCGCTCTGGGCACCTGCTTCTCCTCGCATCTGAGGCGGGTGACGTCGATCCAATCCAATCCGATCCGATCCAATTGCGTCAGCATTCCTCGGCCCAGCCCGCCCGTCAAGCCTTTACGCCATACCGTCCGAACCCTTGATCTCGTCGAACAATCGCCGGAACCGCTCGCCGGACAGCAGGATGTGCCGACGCATGGCGTAGGCGGCGGCGTCGGGGTCACGCGCGGCGATCGCGGCCACAACTTCTTCGTGCTCGGCCATCGCCAAGTGAGTGACCTGGGTGTCGTGGAGAAGCCGGAACAGGTGCACGTGCGCGTGCAGGCGAGCGAGCGCTTCGCGGATGAGCTGGTTCTCCGCGCTCAGGGCGACGAGATCGTGAAAAGCGGCGTCGCGGAGCCCGAAGGCGCCATACGCCATGAGCCCGGTGCCCCCCTCCAGCTCCGCCATCTCCTCCAGCAGTCGCCGCAGGCCGGCCACCTGCTGCAATGATGCGAGTTCGGCGGATCTGCGCGCCGCCGCCGGCTCGAGGAGCAGACGGAGCTCGAGCATGTCCTCGAATCGCTGACGGGTGATCTGGGGGGGAATGTGATACCCGGCATGGGGCACACGCACGACCAGGCCCTCGGCCTCCATGCGGTTCAGAGCGTCTCGGATCGGCGTCTGCGAGACCCCCAGCTCTCGCGCCAGGACGTCGATCGTGACGCGGGAACCAGGCTCGATCCGTAGCGACATCAGCTGTCCGAGCAGCGTGTCGTACACCTCGTCGGCAAGCCGGCCACGAGATCTTCCCGGCGGTGTTCCGCCCGTCATGGCCCCCCGGCCCCTCGCGATCATCGCTTCGTCGTCCATCGTGACGTGAGGTCCTTTCTTACGTCTTCGCGAACCTGTTGACATCGGTCGCAATGCTGCGGGATGTTGATGCTCCCCTTCAGATCGTATAGGAAAGGTGACGGACGCCAGCCCTCCTTCACCCGTCCACCCGTCGCGGAACCGCCCGCCATCGCTCCGCTTCGATCAGTTGGAGCTCCTATGAGCATGCTCGATGTCCTACTCGGTTCGCCGCCGGGCCGCACAAGTGCCGAAGGACCTGTCGACTGCTTGAAGCCCCAATACCTCGCGGCGTACTCGTGACGCCGGTCTGCGGGTCAGCGCTTGCGGCAGCCGTCGACCCGCCTGAACATCCCCCCGCAACTGCTCGGCGAAGCACGCAGGAAGGCTCCAGAGCTCCTCACCCAGAAGGCAGGCAGGAAGATGCGGCATCCAGAGCGAATAAGACGACTGTCCGTTTCCGGTCGAACGGCGCAGCTGGCGACGGCGGCCGTACTAGTGGCCGCGACCATGGCGGCTTGCGGGCAGGACGACGGCGCGGATTCGAGCGCGCCCAAGGCGCCGGCGACCATCCCGGAGCTCACCAAGGACCCGCTGACCCTCAGCTTCATCTGGTTCGACTGGCCCCCCGCTCACGCTCTGGAAGCCTTCGCGAACGCGGAGTACACCAAAGAGCGGCCGAACGTGACCATCAAGGTCAACACCGTGCCGAACGCGAACTGGCACGACGCGATGTTCACCCAGTTCGCAGCGCACAAGACCGACTTCGACATCCCGATCCTGGACTCGCAGCACATCGGTGAGGCCGTGACGAACGGCAACATCCTCGACATCACCGACTTCGTCAAGAAGAACATCGACGTCAAGGCCTACAACCCGTACCTCCTGGCGGCCTACGGCCAGTTCCCGCAGGCGGAGACCGGGAAGCGCGACGAGAACGCCAGCCTGTACGGACTGCCGCTGCTCGGCGACACCTGGACGATGATCTATCGCAAGGATCTGATCGAGGACAAGCCACCGCAGACCTGGGACGAGATGATCTCAGTCGCCGAGAAGTGCCAGGCGGACAACCCTGGTGTCAGCGGGCTGGCTTTCCACCAGGCCAACGGCTCCGACGCCGCGGCCGTGACCTACAACACGGTCAACGGCGTTTACGGCGGCAACCTCTGGGATGCCAAGAAGCACAAGATCGAGGGCGTCCTCAACGACGCTGCGGGCCAGGAGGCGATGGACGTCCTGGTCAACAAGATGAAGCCGCTGACCGCCAAGGGCTCCGGCAACTGGTTCATCGACGAGGTGAACGCGGCGGTCGCCCAGGGCAAGGCATGCATCGCGTTCAACTGGATCGCCGCGAGCGGCGGCCTGCTCGACCCGAAGCAGTCGACGCTCGGCACCACGCGGGAGCAGATCCTCGACAAGCTCGGTTTTGCCACCCTGCCGAGCCAGAAGACGAACCTGGTGCCTCTCGGCGGCATGGGGATGCACGTGTCGGCCTACTCCGCCGAAGCGAACCAGGCGGAGGCCCTGAACTTCATGAAGTGGTTCGAGCGGGCTGACATCCAGAAGAAGTGGGCCGCGGCCGGTGGCGTGCCCGCGCGTACGGACGCCCTGCAGTCGCCCGAGTTCCTCAATGCCGGGCCGTTCAACCAGGTGTACGCCGACTCGGTTCCGCGGATGCGGGACATGTGGAACGTGCCCGAGTACGCGCGCCTCGTCGACATCGAGAACACCAACGTGAACGCGGCTCTCAACGGCACGAAAAAGCCGAAGGACGCGCTCGACGACATCGCCAAGGAGCAGCAGAGCGTGCTCGACTCCGGCAGCGGCAAGGGCGGCGGCGGACTGTGAGTGACCCCGCCTCGCTGACGACCGACCACCCCGAGCAGGTGGCGTCCGCGACGCCGCCTGCACCGGGTCGGTCCCGCCGCTTGAGTGACCGCGGGCTCGCCGTGGCCTTCATCTCCCCCGCGCTTCTGCTGCTGCTCGCGATGTCGGTGTTCCCGTTGCTGTGGGCGTTGTACCTGTCTTTCACCGACTACTCGGCCACCCGCGGGGGGCCGGCCCATTTCGTCTGGTTCGAGAACTACACCGCCATCCTGACTTCGGCGCAGGTCCACACGAGGGCCTTGACGACGTTGATCTACGTGGTCGGCGCGGTCACCCTGCAGACCGTGCTCGGCTTCTCCATCGCCTACCTGATCTCACGGCGCACGCACGGGCGAGGACTGCTGACCACTGCGTTCCTGGTCCCGATGATGCTGTCGCCGGTCGTGGTCGGGCTGTTCTGGCGATTCATGCTCGACGCGCAGTTCGGCGTGATCAACAGCATGCTCGACTCGCTCGGCCTGGGGCAGGTGGAGTGGCTCACCCAGCAGCGAACGGCATTGATCTCCCTGATCGTGGTCGACACCTGGCAATGGACGCCGTTCATCATGCTCATCGCACTCGCGGGCCTC
This sequence comes from Streptomyces sp. BoleA5, assembly GCF_000373665.1. Taxonomy (NCBI): domain Bacteria; kingdom Bacillati; phylum Actinomycetota; class Actinomycetes; order Kitasatosporales; family Streptomycetaceae; genus Streptomyces; species Streptomyces sp. BoleA5. The sequence continues at coordinate 210,006 of NZ_KB892093.1, read as the reverse complement.
ACCGCGGTCCCCAAGTACCTGTACGAGGCCGCCTCGATCGACCGGGCGTCCGAGTGGTTCCGGTTCCGCACCATCACTCTTCCGCTGGTGTGGCCGCTGCTCCTCATCGCTGTGCTGTTCAGGGCCATCGAGGCCTTCCGGCTGTTCGACCTCGTCTACATCCTCACCAGCGGCGGTCCGGGGGTCTCCACCGAGACGTTGTCGTTCCACGTCTACAAGGTCGCGTTCCTGGGCTTCAACACCGGAACCGCCTCGGCGTACGGGATCCTCATGGTCCTCGTCGTCATCGTCCTCACGCAGCTCTACCTGCGCTACTTGAACAAGCTCAAGGAGGACTGATGGCCGTCTCCGTCGACGAGGCCGTGTCCACAGGCCCTGTCCAGGATCACACGCCCGCCGCGCGTCGCTTCGGCGGCCGGGGTCGCTCCGTGCTGGAGGTCGCGCTGCTGAGCGCGCTGGCCGTCGTGATGCTCTTTCCGGTGCTGTGGATGATCGAGACGTCCATCAAGGAGAACCGGGACGTCTACGCCGTCCCGGCCAAGTTCTTCCACTTCACGGTCACCATGGACCATTTCAAGGACGTGTTCGTCGCCCCCGGCGGCGGTCGCTCGGAGTTGTCCGTCGCGTTCCTCAACTCCCTCCTTGTCGCCGGGGCCTCCACGGTGCTGGCCACCGTGCTGGGGGTCCCGGCGGCCTGGGCCTACTCGCGCTTCGCCGTGAAGGCCAAGAAGGACCAACTGTTCTTCATCCTGTCCACCCGCTTCATGCCGCCTGTGGTGGTCGTGATCCCGATCTTCCTCATGTACCGCGAAGTCGGGCTCATCGACAGCAAGCTCGGCCTGATCCTCATCTACGCCGCCTTCAACGTCCCGTTCACGATCTGGATGATGAAGGGGTTCGTCGACGAGGTGCCCGCAGAATACGAGGATGCCGCCATGCTCGACGGCTACACCCGCTTGCAGGCGTTCCGGCGCTTCACCCTTCCCCTGCTCCTGCCCGGCATCGCCGCGACGGCGGTCTTCGCACTCATCTTCTCGTGGAACGAGTTCGTGTTCGCCATCTTCCTCACCTCCAGCGACGACGTACGGACGGCCCCACCCGCCATCGCCGGCCTCATCGGCGGAACCACCGTGGACTGGGGTCTCGTGGCCGCCGCCTCCCTGGTGTTCGCCCTACCGGTGCTTGTCTTCGCCTACCTGGTGCGCAAGCACCTCGTCGCCGGTGTGACGCTCGGGGCGGTGCGACGCTGATGGCGGGCATCGAGGTGACCACCCTGCACAAGCGCTACCCGGACGGGACGGTCGCGGTCGAGCACGTGGACCTGTCCATCGACGACGGCGAGCTGTTCGTGATGCTCGGCCCTTCGGGCTGCGGCAAGACGACCACGCTGCGGGCCATAGCCGGCCTGGAGCGGCAGACGACGGGCGACATCCGCATCGGCGACACGCTGGTCAACGACCTGCCGCCGGCAGAGCGCGACATCGCCATGGTGTTCCAGTTCTACGCTCTCTACCCGCATCTGAGAACCCGCGACAACCTGGCGTTCCCGCTGCGGGCCGAGGGTCTGCCCAAGGCGGAGGTGCGCGAGCGGGTCGACGAGGCCGCCCGGCTGATGCGGCTCGGTCCGCTCCTGGACCGGCGACCGCACCGGCTGTCCGGCGGGGAGCAGCAGCGCGTCGCGCTTGCTCGCGCCCTGGTGCGACGACCGCGCGCCTTCCTCATGGACGAACCCCTCACCAATCTGGACGCGGAACTGAGGGCGGACATGCGCACGGAGATCAAGCACCTGCAGGGGGAACTGGGGACGACGATGGTCTACGTCACCCACGACCAAGTCGAGGCGATGTCGCTCGGCCACAGAATCGCCATCCTCAACAAGGGCCGCGTCGAGCAGATCGGCACGCCGCTGGAGGTCTACGACCGTCCGGCGAGTCTCTTCTGTGCCGCGTTCATCGGCTCCCCGCCGATGAACCTGATGGAGGTGGAGCTGGCCGACGGGAAGCTGCGCAGTCAGGGCGGACTGGTCCTCACGCCACCGCCAGGCCTGCCGCGCGACCGTCGCCTGGTCGCAGGCGTCCGGCCGGAGGCGCTGGAGGTCACGGAACCAGGGGCGGAGCGTTCGGCCCCGGCCCGCGTGGTCTCGGCGGAGTGGCTGGGAGACGAAATCATCTGCGTGGTCGACCACGGCGGCCGGCGGGACGTACGGGTTCGGATGCCGCCGACGGTCCGTTTCGCCGCTGACGCGCCGGTCGGGCTGCGGCACACCGGCGGGCCCCCGCCAATCTACGACGTGCGCACGGAAGAGCTGGTGGCCTGATGGGAACCGTGGCAGTGCACGGGCTGCGCAAGTCCTTCGGCAAGGTCCAGGCCCTGGACGGGGTGACGCTGGACGTGCCGGACGGCTCGTTCTTCGTCGTGCTCGGGCCCTCCGGGGCAGGCAAGACGACGACCCTGCGAGCGATCGCCGGCCTTGAGAGGCTCGACGCCGGGTCGGTGCATCTGGACGGCAGGGACGCGACCGGTGACTCCCCGGCCGCACGCGACCTGGCCATGGTCTTCCAGAGCTACGCCCTCTACCCGCGACTCACGGCGTACGAGAACATCGCTTCGCCGCTGCGGGCACGCCGCTGTTCTCCGAGCGAGATCGCCGCTGCCGTCGAGCGGATGTCGAGCCTGCTGCACATCGAACGTCTGCTGCAGCGTCGTCCCGCGCAGCTGTCGGGCGGTGAGATGCAGCGTGTCGCGCTGGCGCGGGCGCTGGTCCGTCGCCCGCGCGCGTTTCTCATGGACGAGCCGCTGACGAACCTCGACCTCAAGCTCCGCGTCGAGATGCGCACCGAGCTCACCCGCATCCACCGGAGTCTCGGGGGCACCTTCGTCCACGTGACCAACGACCAGGTCGAGGCCCTGTCCATGGCCGACCAGGTGGCGGTCCTCAAGGAGGGGAAGGTGCAACAGGTCGGAACGCCGACCGAGGTGTACGAGCGACCAGCCAACCAGTGGGTCGCAGGCTTCGTCGGGAGCCCGTCGATCAGCCTCCTGCCCTGCCGCGCCGAGGGGGATCGTCTGGTCGGGACGGAAGGCTGGACGCTGCCGCGGCCCCGCTGGACCACGGCTGAAGACGGTCGTCCGCTACTCCTGGGCCTGCGGGCGGAAGACTTGTCCATCGAGCAGCGTGGGGACGCGTCGTTGTCGGGTGAGCTCTACGGCCTTGAGCCGCTCGGTGACCGAACGGTGGTCGACGTCCGAGTGGGGACGGAGATCCTCAAGGTCAAGGCACGACCCACCGTCACGGGTACGCCGGGCGAACGGCTGCTTGTCACGGTCGACCTGGACCGCGCGCACCTGTTCGATGCGGGCACCGGGCTGGCGCTGTCCGAGGCCGGGAGGTAACCGCGCAGGGCGACCCCACCATGCGCCCGCACATGGCGATCGAGCTTCGGGTGCCGTCACCGGTGAGCACGGCCTGACGACGCTGAAGCAGCCATGGTCCGAGAAGGCGATCGGTGGCGCGGGGCGTCGCCCTGCGGGTCCTGGCTGCAGGGCCAAGGCCACGTTCGACCCGCTCGGCAACCTCGACCCCGACCAGGTCGTACAACCCCGTTCGTCAACGCGCGTGGCGCGATCGCTGCGGTCACGCCGGACATCACCCAGAACATCACAGGAGGCGACGCCATGAGTGACCCGATGAACGCCCTGCCCCCCGAGCACCGGCGGCTCCGGATCGGCGACGCCTGGCGCGACGCCGCCGGCGGAGCCACCTTTGCCGTCGAGGACCCGGCCACCGGCAAGACCATCGCCGAGGTGGCGGACGCCGGCGTCGTCGACGGGCTCGCCGCTCTGGACGCGGCGAGCAAGGCAATGGCGCAGTGGGCGGCGACCCCGCCGCGAAAGCGGTCGGAGTTGTTGACCGCGACGTACCGGGCACTGACCGGGCGATCCGAGGAGGTCGCCCGGCTGATAACGCTCGAGATGGGCAAGCCGCTCGCCGAGGCTCGGGGAGAGGTGGCCTACGGCGCCGAGTTCTTCCGTTGGTTCGCCGAGGAGGCGGTGCGCGTCGAGGGGCGCTACAACGCCGCTCCCGCTGGTGGATATCGCATCCTCACCGTGCCGAAGCCGGTCGGACCGTGCGTCTTCGTGACGCCCTGGAACTTTCCGTTGGCCATGGGTGCCCGCAAGATCGCTCCTGCGCTGGCGGCGGGATGCACGACGATCACCAAGCCGGCAGCCCGGACGCCACTGACCATGCTGTTCCTGGCCCGCATCATGGAGGAGGTCGGCGTTCCCCCGGGCGTCGTCAACGTCGTGACAACCGAGCGTTCCGGCGAGGTGGTCTCAGCACTGCTGGCCGACCGTCGGACCCGCAAGCTTTCGTTCACCGGGTCGACCGAGGTCGGGCGCGTGCTGCTACGGCAGGCGGCGGACAACGTGCTGCGCACCTCCATGGAACTGGGCGGCAACGCGGCCTTGATCGTGTGTGCCGACGCGGACCTGGACGTCGCGGTCGACGGTGCCATGGTGGCCAAGATGCGCAACATCGGGGAGTCCTGCATCGCGGCGAACCGAATCTACGTCGAGGAGCCGGTGCGCGAGGAGTTCACGGCGCGGTTCGCCGAGCGGATGGGCGCGCTCTCGGTGGGCCATGGTCTCGACGACGGCGTGGACGTCGGGGCGTTGATCGACGAGGCCTCGGTCACCGAGATCGACGAGCTCGTCGCCGACGCGGTCGATCGCGGCGCCCGTGTCGTGGTGGGCGGCGAGCGTCCGGATGGGCCGGGCCACTTCTACCCGCCCACGGTGCTGGTCGACGTGCCCGAAGACGCGCGGATACTGCAGGCGGAAATCTTCGGCCCGGTGGCGCCGATCATCTCGTTCACGTCCGACGACGAGGTAATGGCGAAGGCCAACGACACCGAGCACGGCCTGGCCGGATACGTCTTCACCCGCGACCTCCAGCGGGCGCTCCGGTTCACCGAGGGGTTGGAGACGGGGATGGTCGGCGTCAACCGTGGTCTGATCTCGGACCCGTCAGCTCCGTTCGGAGGCGTGAAGCAGTCCGGGATCGGCAAGGAGGGGTCGCACGAGGGCATCCTTGAGTACCTCGACGTCACCTACGCGGCGATCGACCTACCGTGACCGGTTTACTGCTGCAGGTGCCCTCTGAGGATCACCGCGCCCTGTGCACACATGACCTGACCGGTCTCCACCCGTGGGGCGGGACGCGGGCCATGGTCGGCACGAATCCGCCGGCACCCGGGGACGCCGTCGACTCCGCCGGTGTGCGCGCCACAGACGCGGCCGCGGCGGTGGATGGGGCGATCAGCCCTCTCGGCGGTCCCGAAGGCCACGCCCTCGGGCTCATGATCGTGGTAATGGTCGCGACCTCGACTCGTACCGCCCTTGGCGACGATGTCCGCGGGACCCTCGACCCGACTGACCCGTCCACCAGGGACGACGTCTTCATCGCCATGGACCCGAGGGCGCCCGGGCACGACCGAGTCCGGGAGCCCGGCGCGCGCCTGCGCCACCCGGCAGCCGACGCCGTCCCGGTCCCGCAGGTGAACTGGACGTCCGCCCAGCCCATCACCGCCGAGGTTCCAGAGAGGCACCGACATGCTTGAGACCGTCCGCGGACCACGCCAGCTGATGGTGGGCGAAGGGGTCGCGCAGAACATCCCACGAGTGGTGGCCGAGTGTGGCTCGCGAGTCCTCGTCGTGACCGACCGGGTTCTTCTGGGGCAGCCGGGCGTGGCCGAGATCGTGGCCGCCGTGCGGGAGAAGGTCGAAGTCGTCGGGGTGTTCGCCGACGCGACTCCGGACGTGCCGCTCGCCGATGTGGCCCTGGCCGTCTCGGTCGCCGCAGAGGTGGCCGCCGACGTGATCCTCGCCATCGGGGGTGGCACGGTGATCGACCTCGCCAAAATCGTCGGCGTCATCCGGCGCCACGGTGGGACGCCGCGCGACTTCTACGGCGAGTCGAAGGTGCCGGGGCCGACGATTCCTCTCGTCGCGGTCCCGACGACGTCAGGCACCGGCTCCGAGCTCACGCCCGTCTCGGTGCTGACCGACCCGGACCGCGAGCTGAAGGTGGGGGTCTCCAGCGTCCACATCGTGCCCGACTTCGCCATCGTCGACCCCGAGCTCACCTACTCCTGCCCTGCGACCGTCACTGCCCACTCCGGCATCGACGCGTTCTGTCACGCGGTGGAGAGCTATACCGCGCGACCCCGGACCCACGGACCGCGCGACCCGGTGGAGCAGGTCTTCCTCGGCCGCAACCCGATCACCGATCACTACGCGCTCCTGGCCGCGAAGCGGATCGCCCGCAGCTTGCCCCATGTCGTCAGGGACGGAGGCGACAAGGACGCGCGCGCGGACATGTCCTATGGGTCCATGCTGGCCGGGATCGCATTTTCCCACGCAGGCAACGCGGCTCCGCACGCCCTCCAGTACCCCATCGGCGCAGCCACCCACACACCGCACGGCCTGGGCGTCGGGCTGCTGCTGCCCTACGCGCTGGACGCGGCCAGGGATGCCATCGGCGACCGGTTGACCATCCTCGCCGGGGTGTGCGGGCTCGACGTGACCGACGCCTCGGATGCCGAGGCCGCAGATACGTTCCTCACCTGGCTCGACGGGCTCCTTGCCGACATCGGCATCCCTGCCACCTTGGCGGACATCGGCGTGGCACGCGCCGACCTCCCGCGCTTCGCGGAGATGGCCAGTGGCGTCACCCGCTTGATCCAGAACCATCCAGGCCCGACCGACACCGCCAGTCTGACCGCGATCCTCGAAGCGGCCTGGATCGGGGACCGGACCCGACACGTCCTGACTCCGGAGCAGAGACAGTGACGGGCCTTTCACATGACGACGAGTTCCCTGCCCCACCCTGGGCATCGGAATTGTCGGCCACGACGTGGTACTCCAGCAGTACTTCGTGGCTTGACCTGGGGAAACGTCGAGTGGTGGGAGTGCAGCGGGCAGGATGCCTCACGGACGGCTTCTGCCCGCTCGCCCCTCGACGGAGTGCCCACGACGGCAAAGTCGTCCCGGGCCGGGGAAGTCTCGCGTCGTGATCACCGAACAGGCAGCCGAGACCTGGGACCGCGACCCACCCACTCTTCACCACCATCGGGCACCACTTCAGCCGCGTCGAACCACGCCGCCGCATGTGGGACTACGTGTGCGGACTGTTCGCCCCGGTGGCCTGCAAGAACAGCCGGCAGCTCGCCGAACCCCTCGGCCACGCCACCCCCCGACGGTACCGGCGCCGGCAGGAGATCGCCGAGGCCCTCGCAGAGCGGCAACGCCTGCACCGTTGCAGTATTAGCCGCCTTCCAGTCCAGCGACATCGTGCAGTTCCAGGTGCACTTGGACAAGGCGTGCCTCGTCGGTCGACACCGCCGCACCTGGGACGATGACAAAGTGTGGCCCGAATGGGAGTCGCTGGCCCTGGAGATCCTGCTGTCCCGCGAGCACCCGGAAGCCGCTGAGACCACCGTCTACTATCCCTGACGGATGGCGAAGGGCAGCGTCGATGACGGCGTCGGGCAGGTCACGGCCCTCGCACATCAGGAGGCCGGTGTCACCGGCCGCTGGATCCAACAGGCGTACCAGCACCTCGGAGGGCGCTGCCGGATTGAAGGCGATGCCGCGCAGCCAAGGTTCGTGCAGAGAGCCGGACATTGCGTCATCCTGCCACCCCGCCTCCTGAACCGGGCCGCCCGACTACGACACGGTCGTGCGGCCCGCGCCGAACTCAGGGCCTCCTGCTCCAGCCGTAGATCGCGATCTGCCGGTTGGGGCTGGTTCCCGGGCCTCGGCACGCGTAAGTGTGCCTGGTTCCAGGCCGGGCGTTTAGCGCAGTGCGTGACGCTGGTAGCGCGATTCCGGTGGCCCGAAGGTCAGCCCATTCTCGTCGAGGGCGTTGGCGATGGTCAGCTGATTGTCGGGGAAGCGGAAGCTGACGGCGACTGCGCCCTGGGCCATGTCGCTCCCGGTCCATTCCAGGAGCTCTACGTCCTGGAGGATCTGGCCCTGGAGGTTCTGCAGTTCGGCGTGCACGTCGTGGTGCCACTGTAGATCGAAGTCGGGCCACAGGAGCGGTTGGTGGGGGTCGATCGTGTTCCACGTGATCGATAGGTCGTCGAACTTCTGGTGGTTGATCTCAACCTGTTCTCCGGTGAGGTCGAGCAGGACGGGGCAGTCGGAGAACCACTCGTTGTCCTGAACGTCCCAGACCAGCCAGACATGGGTCAACCGACGGCCGATGAGCGCACGCAGTTGCTGGCCGTGTCCTGCCACGACCGCGGAGCGACCGTTCAGCCATTGAGGCCGGTAGCTTTCGATCCCGAAGTTGAACACGCCAGGATCCTCTCAGAACCAGGCATCACGCACTTTGCGGAGGCTCTGGGGCTGGTTCGGGAATGGGTGCGGCCACCGGTGATCATCGGTGTGTGAAGACAGAGGCTCAGACGGGAGTCGAACCGCACGTGCGGGATATCCCGGTGGTGCAGTTCGCTGATCACCAGGTCTGTTGTGGGGTCGTCCAAGGCCGCCTCCAGTGAGGCGGTACGGGTGGTCAGTTCGTCCAGCCGGATGCGGTTCTCGAAGGCGAGCGCGCCGATCCGGTCCGCCGGGAGCCCGGTCACGGCGAGCTTCTCGGTGCCCCCCCCGAGCCCTCCGGCTCGACCGAGGCGCCCGCCGCGGTGAGCACCGCTGCCAGCTCGGCGGCCTGCGGTGTTGCGACCACGACGCTGCTACGGGCCGTGTCGCCATGCCCAACGCCGATCCGGATCCTCAAGGCAGGACGCCTCTGCATCACGCCGCCTCGGTGAACGACGCCGGCGCGATCGAGCTGCCCGCGGTGCCCATCCCTCTCCCCAGGAAGACCGGGGATTCACTCCGCTGCATCTTGCCGCGCAAGAGTCAGGCATCGAGGCGATGAGAATGCTGCTCTCCCACGGGGCCTCCGTGGACCAGGAGAACAGGTACGGCAACACGCCGCTGTGGACCGCTGTATTCAACAGCCAAGGACGCGGCGATGTGATCGCGTTGCTTCGGGCACACGGAGCCGACCCTCACAGGCCGAACGCTCACGGGCGCACGCCGTTGGACCTCGCGCGCACCATCGCCAATTCGACGTGGCCCAGTTCTTCCAAGATCTCGGCTGAACAGCAAAGAACGCCCGCAACCGAGTCCAGGCGAAGAGCCCGGGCCGTCTCTGGGCCGTCCGTGGCGGACCAACGCTGACAGCCGATGACAACCGATCGCGGTGCTGGCGCAGGCCAGAAGCCTGGCGGGTTGCGTTGGCGCAGGTGGGAGCCCTGGCTCACCATTTCCGGAAGAACTGGTCTCTTGCCGCCGGGCAGGGGGACTTGCCGTTCGGAAGGCCGGCCCGTGTCAAGATCGGTCCATGCAGTGCGACGTGTGTGGATGCCAAATGCAGCAGTGGCCCGTCCCGCCCACTCGATGGGGGGAAGTGACTCAACGGCCACGAACGCCCCCGGATCAGGTTGGCTGCTGGGAACCCGACTCGGTCGGCGATCCCCGGACCCCAATCGAACTTACAAGGCCGTGCTCACGAGGGCCGGATGATTCATCCTGTCCCTATGAGGCTTCAGGGTGACCCGGTGACGGCGGATCGAGCATTGCTCGTGAACGAGCTGCGGTTCGATCCAGATGTGATCTACGAGCTGGACCGCCCCCTGATGCTCGCTCCCGGCGATCAAGTGCACGTCGTCCAGGACCAGCAAGTAGTCATCAAGCGCGCTGGCGGGCACGAAGAGAGGCCCGTTGGCCAATGGATTCCGTGGTGCTGGTCTTGGCGTCTCGTCTGACTGCTGTCGTGCCAGATGCGTGCCAGATCGAGCGGCGAACCACGGTCAACGCCGGGCAGCGCATGGCCCTCCTACAGGGGCAGCAGCGGGCCATCTGCCCAGGTCACGACCACACGTGCGCACCGACGAGCGGTGATTCCCAAGCTCAGGTCTCGGCGCATCTGGAACCGTCTGAATCAGGCTCGGCTCGCGCCCAGGGCCCGCCCCCCGCTCCCCGTCGAGGTCGCCGTATGCTCCCAGGTGAGGGGTGCTGCTTTGGCGCCGCGACCGGGAGGATAGGCACACGGTGGCTGATCAGCTGGGGCCGCTTGAGTTTTTCAACGGTGAATGGATCATCGGCGATCCAGCTCGCGATCACCTGCGGTTCAGCCCTGAGGGGCTGGTTCATTGGGTCAACGGGGCTGAGCAGCCTGCCATCCCGTGGGGCCGGATCCTGGAATGGAACCTGTCGGTCGAACCCTCGCGGTCCTCGCATTCCAAGAGATTGCGGCGGACTGCAGCAGTCCTGAGCCTGCTGGGGGCATCGATTCCCCCCGGACTGGGGCAGCCCCCCAGTGTCGGTGGCACCCTGCGTCACCCGTACGAACCCTGGAGCGCTGAGTTCACTCACCATGCTCGCAAGTACCGCCGACATGACATAGCGGTGCTATGGGACTTCCTGAGCCACATCGCCGAATCCCGCAAGACCGCACACATGGGCGATCCCGAGTGGGTCGCGATGGCGGTCGCCAAGCTGAGTCGCCAGCCGAAGAAGTACTTTGGTGCCCGGAAGCGAGCCGTACAAGAAACTGTTAACACCGCCCTATTTCCCCCCGCGCGTGACCCAGCACGCTCGGATCCTGACGGCAGAAGCTGACGGCAACAGAGCCGTACGCATGGGGACCGTGGCGGTAACAGGTGGACTGCCTTGAGCCCTTGGAGTGGGGGCGCGGCAACACACAGGTAACCGAGAATGAACTTGTGAAGCGGTGCTCAGTCTCATCGCCGTCAGCCCAACTTTTCGACGCAGCCGGCCACCAAGCTCAAGCCAGGTTCGTCAGGCGTCGAACCAGACGACCAGGCGAACGCTGTCGTCGCCGTGCAGGGTCGCCAGCGTGCGCATCACTGACCAGACGGGCGCCCAGTCCCTGTCCGGCACAGCATCCTTGCGGCGGAGTCGTCCGATGCGGAAGAGGCGGTCGCCGTCCGGCCACTCGGTGCCCTCAGCGCAGATCCTGCCCGCGTGGTACAGAGCGTCGTGGTCTGTAAAGCCGGAGAGCTCGGCGAAGCGGGTAAGGCCGGAGTTCCGGCCGTGCATCTCCCAGGTCCCGTCGGGGTTCCGGCGGTACTCGTGAACGCAGTCATCGACCTCGTTCGCGATCTCCTCCCAGTTCGCGGCCTCCAGCTCCGCCCAGGTGATCCAGGACGCGCCGGATGCGCACGAGCCCAAGGACTCGAAGTCGGCGAGGGCCTCGCGCGACGCGTCGGAAGGCAGGCCGCGGTGATCGGCGAGTGGGCGGAAGGAGGTGGTGTCGCGGACACCGAACAGGGACCCGAAGGCAACGTAGGAGCGCCCGTTGTAGAGATGCGCGAGGTCAATGGCCCTGGACCAGATGCGGTCGTCCTCGTCCAGCCAGCGATCCCAGCGGCACTCTATGAACCCGTGTATGTCCGTTCCCATGACCGGAATTGTTCTTGGTCAAGGCGAGGAGTGCGACGAGATTCTGGCGTGTTGGCCAGCTCCGGGCGTGCCGGCGCCCGGACGGGCCGCGTGCCACAGCCGTGCCACATCAGGCGGTCAGCCACGGGCAACGGCGGTTCGTCGCGGTCGAGATCGCCGCCTGAGCTGGGGGCTCTTCACAGCCGTTCCGATCTGCAGACCCTCGACGACCCGGACCACCAGGCTTACAAGGCAGATGTCGGCGGTTCGAAACCGTCCACGCCCACCAGCCCCAGCGCATGGCAAAGGCCCAGGTCGTACGGTATGAGTCCGGAAACCTGGGCCTTGATCTTTTGACTTCTAGGACGCCGAAGCCGTCTCCACCGGGAAGATCGTCGGCCACTGAATGGCGCACTAGCCCGTCGCCCCCGATCAGTCCACCCAATGGCGCCACCGGGCAGCGGGCGCCTTGCAGCGTCCGGATGCCAAGGACTCCTGGTACTGCTGATCCACCAGTCGCTGCGCCGAGTCAGTCAGTTGGCCGTGCTGGCCGTTTTCCCAAGCCCCCGGTCCCGAGACGGACAAGATGCAGGGCGGTGCAACAGGTCGAGTGGCGTACCAGGTAAGGCCGGGCACAACAAGCAGCATCAGGCACCAGGCCGCGGCCAGGCCAGGTCTCCGCCGCACGTAGGCGGCAACGCGAACCAGCATTCGGAAAGGGTAGAGGCTCCCGAACGGTGGCAGGACACGAGCAGCGGACGCCTGTCTAGGTTCAGTTGATGCCTGACGGATTGGCGTCAGGTGGCGCTTGACGTCTGGCCTAGACATCGCAGCTGACTAACTCGTCAGGTGAAATGTCACCCTCAGATACCCTCGGAGAGGGTTGTCCGTCCCCCGGGAGGCAGTCAGTCCGGGGTCATGTCGTACTCGTCGACATCCAGCGCTGCGCCGGTGGCGGCGAGAAATCTCAGCACGTCAGGGTCCAGGTGCCAGCCGAACAGGTTGGGTTGAGCCGACGCGGCGGCTCCGTGAGTGACCTCGTCGTCGTTGAAGTAGCGCACGACTTCCAGCACGGCACTGCCATATTCCTCATCCTCAGCCGCCAACCTCGCCGCAAGTTCGGCGATGCGATCCGTGTGCGGGCGGAGTCTGTCCAGGAGCCGCGCGACTAGCTCGTCAACCGACAGGCCAGGCTCACGGCACACGACCTTCCAACGATGGGTGACCGGCAGAGTCGGCGAATCGGCCCTGCGGCTTCCACGCACGGTCGTCTCGTCGGGCTCGATGCCCAACCACGCGGTGATCTCTTGCGCGGTTGTGCGGCTGCTGATCAGCGCGAAGTAGACGTACTGGCGAAGCGGCATTGCGCGAGCGTAACCCTGGATCTGTCGTCGGCGCTCGCCGCGTCGGCAACGAGTCAGGCAGCCTGTCCGGGCGTCGTCACCCGAATCAGACGCACACAGCCAAGTCAAGTTGAGCAAGCGGTGTCAAGTATCAGGTGAAGCCACACTGTCAACCATCAACCGAGACAGGACAACCAGCAGCGGCCACCAGTGCGGTAGAACTTTCTCTACTTCATCAAGACACCCGGCGTCGCTCACGCTCCGCCGAGCGCGCGGCCGACGTCCGGCCGCGCCCACGCTCTTGCCTTCGTCCCGCTCGGCGCGCCGTCCGCCGCCGCGCACCCGCGAGGGTGGGCCCAGGGGCACAAGGTCAGAACCGCGGTGGCCAGAGCGGTCGGCTCCACGGCTATACGCAGCCACCTTGGGGCGAGCCTCGAAGATCGGGGGCCCACATCGGGCCA
>NZ_KB892093.1:0-196679 GCF_000373665.1 Streptomyces sp. BoleA5 | reverse complement strand
CTCGCCCCATGGCAGCTCCAGCCCAAAGCCGCTACGCCCACCTTGATCCGCACGAGGAAGAGCGTGGCAAACTCATCCGTGCCGGACCCGATCGGTTTCAGCACGCACAAGGCAAGGGGGAGTGGGCAGTGCCGGAGACCGTGCAAGAAGCAGTGCCAACTTGGAAGAGAGTCCTAAGGTTCGTGCTGAAGGAGGTGGCTGGCATTGCCGCCGCTCTGGTCCTTCCGGCCTGGTTCCTGGTGGCGCTTTCTTCCGGCTGTATCGTCCCCGGCGAAGTGCCAGAAACCTCACAGGCAAGCTTCGACCCTGTCGTGCCGATCTCCTGTATGGCCCTGGGCATCGTCGGCGTGATCTCCCTTATGCTTGCCTATCGGATGTCGACAGCGAAACCACCAGTAAGGCAACAGTTGTCCGCGGCACTTAAGGCTCAGGGGTGGCTGGTTCTCCTAACTATCGCGGCGTCCGTTGCCCTCTATGATCCGCACCGTCTGTACGACTGCTGACGCATGGTGAAATCAGCGGACGGTCGCGCCCATAGTTTGCATCGAGGGATCTGGCGTGCCACAGCCGTGCCACGTGAGGCGGTGTCGAACGGGGAGCCACGGGGAACAGCAGTGCCGAACCGCTGTTGTCGCAGTTCAGCGTCTGCCCAGGTGCGGCATGGTCCGCAGCCTCAGTCTTCCAAACTGGTGCTCCAGCGGGAGAAGGAAGCTCAGTAGGGTGCGCAGGGTGCGAAGCAATAGGCCAGGGGATCATTGCCCTGTTTGCGGGTTCGACCTTGGGTACGCGCCCTGGGGCGAGAGCGGGGACGTCGCGACCTTCGACATCTGTCGGTGCTGCGGGATCGAGTTTGGTTATGAGGACTCAACGGACACGGGCGTGATCAGGGCCCGCAACGACTGGATTGCCCAGGGCTACCCGTGGAACGGGGACGCCAGAGACAAGCCGGCCGACTGGGATCCGGAGGCGCAACTGCGCGAGTCTCTGCCGGTTCCGTGGCCCATGGGTAACCATGACGCCCAAGCCGCGCAGGATCCGAAGTCGTCCAACTGAGTGTCTAACTGCGCTACAACGGCCCCGTACTGGGGCGCACAACCATGGACGCTCGCGGACAGTTCGCGCAGGTCACGAGCGGTTTTGCCGCAGATCACAGAGCCGGTCCCATTGCTTCGGGACGAAGAGGCCGTGGGTTCAAATCCCGCCACCCCGACTTCGTAGATGCAGATCAGGGCCACTCAGGAGATTCTCCTGGGTGGCCCTGACTCGTGTTGCGTGACCATCTGCGCGAGGGTCAGAGCCTTGGAGGGTCGTCCCCGCCGCCCCGCGGGGCCGTTCCGGCCCGGGCGATGGCGAGTCCTCGCTGTTCGGCAAGCCGTTACGAGGAGCCGCATCACGCTACCTTCGCCCCGTGACGTCGGACGGCGAGGCGACCAGACGGTTTCGGTCCAGGGACGCGGGCGATGATCCGTGGCGGGGTGACGAGCGTCATCGCGTGCTGGCCGAGGAGCTGAACCGCTACGGGCTGTGGGATCACCTGCCGGCGGAGCTGCGTGAGACCGCGGTGGCCGAGGTCGCGACCGGCTGCTATCCGCTGCATTCCGACTTCCTCTCGGAGCAGGTCCGGTTCTTCGCGGACGGAGAGGAACTCGCCGAGGGCGGGGTCGAGGGGTTCCTTCGAGCGCTGGCACCGGCCCTGGTGCGTTACGGCGTGGTGCTGGAGGTCGAGACGGTCCCGGATGTCGACGACTACGTGGTGTCGATCAACGGGATCCGCTGCGTGGTCTGGAGTCCCGAGGACTGGGAGGGCGAGGATCCCTGGGCGTTGTCGACCGTCCGACCCCTGGCCGTCGTCAACCGGCTGCTCGCCGCTGCCGGGTGTGGCGCGCCGCGTGCTCACACCCTCTACGCGGGTGGCAACGAGGGACTCGTCTTCCTGATGGACCCGCGAGCCGCCGCGGCGATGCGAGCCAGCGGCCTGTTCCCAGGACATGAGGTGCCGGCCGACGGGGAGTCGGCCAAGTGGCCTCCCCCTGAGTCCTGATGGTCGACGGCTTCGCGGCACACCCGGGGGGTGATCCGGCCGGGCCGGGGCTGAGGCGCGCGGCGGCCCGGGAGGACGTGTCCGGGCCGCCGTGTGTCAGCCGCAGACCGTGCCCGGGGCGGGGAGTTCGCCGTGGGTGAGGTAGCGGTCGACGGCGTCGTCGATGCAGGGGCTGCCGCGGTGGTACGCGGTGTGACCGTCGCCGTCGTAGGTGAGGAGCCGGCCCGAGTCGAGCCCGCGGGCGAGGGACTGGGCCCAGGGGTACGGGGTGGCGGGGTCCCGGGTGGTGCCGACGACGAGGATCGGGGCGGCGCCGGGGGCCTTGATCCGGTGCGGGGCCTGGGTCGGCGGGACCGGCCAGTGGGTGCACAGGACCAGGAACGTGGCCAGTGAGGCGCCGAACTGTGGTGAGGCGCGCAGGAAGGCGGGCAGGGCGGCCTCCGCCTCGGCGTCGGAGAAGCGGGCGCCGAGGGTGGAGCTCAGGCAGTCGATGGCGAGGAGGGCGTCCGTGGCGTTGCCGGAGTCGTCCTCGTCGGCGCCCGCGAACTGCTGCAACTCCGCGGTCTCACCGGCCAGTGCCTGGCGCAGCATGGTCCGCAGCTCCTCCCAGGAGGCCTCGCGCAGGGCGGTGATGACCGCGGTGAGGAGGTCCTCCCCCGTGACGGTGATGTCCTTGCCCTGGCGCAGCGGGCCGGCGTCCAGCCTGTCCACCAGGGCGTCCAGGACGCGGCCGGCCTCCGCGACGGAATGGCCGACCGGGCAGTCGGGGCGGGCGGCGCAGTCGGCGGCGAAGGACTCCCAGGCCAGCTGGTAGCCGGCGGTGCTGTCCAGGTTCTCCCGGTAGCCGTCGAGTGCGGGGTCGATGGCGCCGTCCAGGACGAAGCGGCCGACCCGCGAGGGGAAGAGCTCGGCGTACGTCGCGCCCAGATAGGTGCCGTACGAGTAGCCCAGGTAGTGCAGGCGCTCGTCGCCGAGGAGGGCGCGCACGACGTCCATGTCGCGCGCCGCGTCGGGTGTGCCGAGGTGGGGCAGCAGTTCCCCGGCATGCTTCTCGCAGGCGTCGGCGAGTTCCTCGAACGCCTTGTATGAGTCGGCGATCTCCGCCACGCCGTCGGAGACCCGCAGGCCGAATCCCATGGGGGTGGCCGGGGTGTCGGTCTCGCAGTCGACGGGGGTGCTGGACCGCACGCCGCGCTGGTCGACGGCGACCAGGTCGTACGCGGAGCGCACGGCCGGGGAGAAGGTGCCGGCGGCGGCGACCAGGTAGTCGACGGCGGACTCGCCGGGCCCGCCCGGGTTGATCTGGAGCGAGCCGACGCGGGCGGCGGCGTCGCCGGTGGCCCGTACCCGGGCGGCGGTCAGGGTGATGTCGCCCGCCTCCGGGCGGGCGTAGTCCAGGGGCACCGTCACGGTGGCGCACTTGAAGCCCGGTACGTCCTGGCAGGCCTTCCAGTCGAGGCGCTGCTCGTAGTAGCGCCGCAGCTCCGGGGGCACGCCCGCGGTGGGGTCCGCGGCGGGCCCGGCGGCGGACGACGGCCGCGGCGGGACGGCGGCGGCGCAGGCCGCGGTCAGCAGCAGCCCGCAGGTGCTCAGCACCGCGAGCGCACCGTGCAGCCTGCGCCGGGGTATCCCGCCGGTGTCCAGGACAGCGATCATCGCCACGCCTTCCTCGTGCGCCCGTGTGACCGGGGGAGGGACCGCCGGACGCGGCGCCCGGGCCGCGGGGCCGGGGGTCCTGGTCCGGTCGTGTCGCGGAGCGCTCGGACGCGCCCCCCGCGACTCCGCTGCGTCACCAGCCCATCACACGTCGTACGTGGCGGCGGCCCCGGATGGGCCGAACGTGTGAATCTCCGGGGCGCCCCGGGAGGGGCTCAGCGGGGCGCGTAGGCGATGCGCGCGAAGGGCCAGGCACGGGCGAGCCAGTCGCCGACGACGCGGTGGAGTTCCGCGTCCAGGGCGGCGTTGCGGGCGCTGACCCAGGAGCGGACGTCCACGGTGCCGGGCTCGGCGCGGGAGCCGTAGACGTACACGCAGCCGATGACGTCGCCGCCGGGCACGGACAGGACCGTGTAGGTGAAGCCGGTGCGCCGCTCGAAGTCCTCCGCGTGCTTGCGCAGGTCCTCGAGGTTGGCCTCGAGGGTCATCCCCTCCGGCGGCGGCCAGGAGCGGCCCTCGAAGCCCGGGGTGGCGCGGATGTGGTCGATGCTGGACGTCCAGGCGGCGTGGTCGGCGGCATTGTGCCGGGGGCCCAGGGGTTCCAGTCGGAAGCGGTCGGTGGCGGGCGGGTCCGGGACGTCGAAGTCCGGCGGGACGAGGGGCTGTTCTGCGGCGGTCATGGCGCGAGGGTAGCCGGGCGCCCGCGGGGCCGCCGCGTCGCGGTGGCGCCGTGCGAAGGCAGGGCCATGGGTGTGGAATTCGTGGTCCTCATGCCGCTGCCGGCCTGGTGATCCTGCTGATCGGGGTGGCCTTCGTCGACCAGGTGCTGCGCCTGGGCAGGTGGGGCGGCCGGAGCGGGCAGGTCTCCTCGACCGGTTTCGAGCAGCCGCACGCGAGCTTCTCCCCGGGCAGGCGCAGCGAGTTGGACGAGCGCCGGGCCACCCTGATGCTGCGCGACGAGGAGGGCGACGGGGCGCCCCCGCGGTCGCGGGTGGACCTGGGGCGCGGGACGGCGCAGATCGTCGTTGCGGGACGTGATCGCAGCGGGTGACGACGGCCACGGTCCGCCGAGGGGCGCGATCGGGTTTGATGGTGGCATGAGCGACGTCACGGCTGGGATGCCGGATTGGGAGAAGCGCTTCCGGGCGCCACGCGTCGGACTGCCGGAGTGGGCGGAGGACGCCCCCCACCGCAGCCTGTTCGTGTCGAATGCGACGGGTACGTACGAGCTCTACGCGTGGGACCGGGCGACCGGGGCGCAGCGGCAGGTCACCGACCGGCCGAACGGCACGTCGGACGGGACGCTGACACCGGACGGCGCCTGGGTGTGGTGGTTCGCGGACACCGACGGGGACGAGTTCGGGGTCTGGATGCGGCAGCCCTTCGAGGGCGGCCCGGACGAGCCGGCCGCGCCCGGGCTGGAGCCCTCGTATCCCGCGGGCCTGGCGCTGGGCCGGGACGGGCTCGCGGTGGTCGGCCGCTCCACCGACGAGGAGGGCACGACGGTCCACGTCGTGCGTCCCGGGGCGGAGCCGGTGGAGATCTACCGGCACGAGGAGTCGGGCGGGGTCGGCGCGCTCTCGGAGGACGGCACGCTGGTCGTCGTCGAGCACACCGAGCACGGCGACGCGATGCACTCGGCGCTGCGGGTGGTCACGACGGACGGCACGAAGGTCGCGGAGCTGGACGACAGCGAGGGCGGCACGAAGGAACTGGGCCTGGAGTGCCTGGGGTTCGCCCCGGTGCTGGGGGACGCCCGGCTGCTGGTGGCGCACCAGCGGCGCGGCCGCTGGGAGCCGATGGTCTGGGACGTCGCGGCGGGCACGGAGACCGCGCTCGCCATCGACCTGCCCGGCGACGTCGCGGCGGAGTGGTACCCGGACGGCACCGCGCTGCTGGTGGTGCACTCGTACCGGGCCCGCAGCGAGATCTACCGCTACGGGCTCGCGGACGGCGAGCTGACCCGGCTGGACACCCCGGCGGGCTCGGTGAGCGGCGCCACGGCCCGCCCCGACGGCACCGTGGAGTTCCTGTGGTCGTCGGCGGCGGCGCCCTCGGAGGTGCGGTCGACGACCGGCGCGGTGGTGCTGGAGGCGCCCGGTGAGCGGGCGCCGGGCTCGCTGCCGGTGGAGGACGTGTGGGTGGACGGGCCGGGCGGCCCGATCCACGCGCTCGTCCAGCGGCCCGCGCGGGGCGAGGGCCCGTACCCGACGGTGTTCGAGATCCACGGCGGGCCCACCTGGCACGACTCGGACTCCTTCGCGGCCGGGCCGGCGGCCTGGCTCGACCACGGCTACGCGGTGGTGCGGATCAACTACCGCGGTTCCACGGGCTACGGCCGGGAGTGGACGGACGCGCTCAAGCACCGCGTGGGCCTGATCGAGCTGGAGGACGTCGAGGCGGTGCGGGCATGGGCGGTGGAGTCGGGCTTCGCCGACCCGGCGCGCCTGGTGCTGTCCGGCGGCTCCTGGGGCGGCTTCCTGACGCTGCTGGGGCTGGGCACCCGGCCCGAGCTGTGGACGGTGGGACTGGCCGCCGTACCGGTCGCGGACTACGTGACCGCGTACGGCGACGAGATGGAGGCGCTCAAGGCGCTGGACCGCACTCTGTTCGGCGGTTCCCCCGAGGAGGTCCCGGAACGCTACGAGGCGTCCTCGCCGATCACGTACGTGGCGCGGGTCAAGGCCCCGGTCTACATCTCGGCGGGCCTCAACGACCCGCGCTGCCCGATCCGGCAGATCGACAACTACGTCGAGCGCCTGGCGGGCCTGGGCAAGACGCACGAGGTCTACCGCTACGACGCCGGGCACGGCTCGCTCGTCGTCGACGAGCGGATCAAGCAGCTACGACTGGAGCTGGACTTCGTCCGCCGCCACCTCGGCGGCTGAGGCCGCGGCCGGCCCCTCCTCCCCGGTGAGGCCGAGTTCGGCGTCGCGCCGGGTCTCGGCCTCCCGGCGGACCAGCCGGAACCACATGAAGACCACGAAGCCCGCGAAGACGAACCACTCACCGGTGTAGCCGAGGTTCTGGAAGGCCTTGAGGTCCAGGCCGGTGCCGCTCGGCGCGACGGGCGGGACGGCCCGCAGGGGCGCGTGGACGCCCTCGGTCTGGGTGATCCAGGCGCCGTACACCTGGTACGGGACGAGGTTGACCAGGGAGGCCGCGCTGATGATCCCCAGCTGTCCCTCGGGGAGCCCGCCGCGGCCGATCGCGCCGTCGGTGTCGGCGCCCTCGGGTGCCTGCAGGGCCCCGGTGACGGTGACCTCGCCGGCGGGCGCCGCGGGCACGCCGGCGGCGGTCGCGCGGTTCGCGTCGCCGGGCAGCCAGCCGCGGACGACGGGCAGGACGGCCGCGCCGTCGCCGGTGCGCAGCGGGGTGAGCACGTAGTAGCCGGTGCGTCCGTCCAGCTCACGGCCGGGTACGAGGAACTGGTGCGCGCTGTCGTAGCGCCCGGTGGCCCGTACGGTGCGGCCGGCCGTCTCGGTGGTGATCACGGAGGTCGCCCGCGGCAGCAGCCGCTCCAGCGGGACCGCGTCGCGGGCGGCGGTCGCGGGGGTGTCCTGGGCGGCGCGGTGACTGTCGACGCGGGCCTCGAACCGGCTCAGCTGCCAGCTGCCCATGAACGTGCAGAAGACCACGGCGCACACCATGAAGAGGTGCCCGCCCAGCCAGCGGGGGGACAGCAGGAACCGGTACACGCCGTCAACGGTACGGGGCGCCCGGGCGTCTCCTGGAACCGCCCCCCGCTACTGGGCGGCGACGGCGCCGGTCTTGTACACCGTCCCGGCGCAGGCGCCGTCGATCGTCGCGTTGACGACGGGCGCTCCGGCCTCGGGGGTGTGGCTCAGCACGATGGCCGCCGGGGCGCCCTGGGAGGCACCGTTGTCGCCGGCCGGGGGCGCGGACGCCTCGCCGGTCGGGCTGTCGGTGGCGGTCGCGGTGGGCGTCGGCGTGGACGGGGGCGTGCAGCCGCCCGTGCCGCCCGCGGCCGGGACCCAGGTGAACTCGACGCGGTAGCTCTGCCCGGCCTTGAGGATCAGCGTCCCGAGGGAGTCGGGCAGCGTGGTGCCGTCGTTCGCGGTGTGGTCGACAACCTTGATGCGGGCGGATTCGGCCGCGCCCTGGGCGGCGAAGCTCACCGTGCCGCCGCCGTCGACGGTGCACGAGCGATCAGAGGTGTTCGCCACCTGGAACCAGCCGCTGACCCGGCCCGCGCCGTCGGAGGCGCCCGCGTAGCCGGAGGCTTCGCCCAGGTCGTCGCCGGAGCACAGCGGGGCGTTGGCCGCGAGCGTGTCGGAGGGGTCCACGGAGTTCGAGGACCCGGGCGGGACCTGGGCCTGCGAGCCGCTGGTGCGCGTGGGGCCCTCGTCGGGAACGCCGTCGCCGGCGGTCGGGGTGGGCGTACCGGCGCCGGCGGCTGGACCGTCCGGGCCGCCGTCGGTGCCGCCGTTGTCCTGGGCGCTCGACGCGTTGGCGGCGCCGGTCTTGGCCGAGCCGGAGATGTTCGCCGCGTGCAGGGCCGCGGGGACCGCCACCAGCGCCAGCAGGCATGCGGCCGCGCTTCCGGCCAGCAGCTGCCGGCGGTGGGCCCGCCGGGCGGGGACCGCACGGCGCAGATGGTCCAGCGCCTCGTGCCCGGGCTGGATGTCGCTCACCGCGTCGCGCATGAGCCGGCGCAGCGCCAGTTCGTCGGGGCTCAGCTGCTCCTCGGGGCTGCCGCCGTTGATGTCGTTCTCGGGTTCCATACCGCCGGGTGGGGTCGAGTTGGTCATGCCGGGGCCTCCATCGCGACGCGGAGCGCCGCGAGACCGCGCGAGCCGTACGCCTTCACCGAGCCTATGGAAATACCGAGGGTCTCGGCCACTTGGGCTTCGGTCATGTCGGCGAAGTAGCGCAGGACGAGCACCTCGCGCTGCCGGCGCTGCAGTTTGCGCAGGGCGGCCTTCAGCTCGTCGCGCTCCAGCGCCTCGTAGGCGCCCTCCTCCGCGCTCGCCATGTCGGGCATGGGCTTGGAGAGCAGCCGCATGCCCATGATGCGGCGGCGGAGCGCGGAGCGGGAGAGGTTGACGACGGTCTGCCGCAGGTAGGCGAGGGTCTTCTCGGGCTCACGGACCCGCTTGCGGGCCGAGTGGACGCGGATGAACGCCTCCTGGACGACGTCCTCGCAGGAGGCGGTGTCGTCCAGCAGGAGTGCGGCGAGGCCGAGCAGCGAGCGGTAGTGGGCCCGGTAGGTCTCGGTGAGATGGTCGACGGTCGTCCCGACTGACATCGCGCCGTCAGTGTCGCCGCGGTCCGAGGGCGCCTGCACCACAGGCCAGGGCGCGATCACCGGGATGCCGCCGACTGCGCGCGACGGCCGCCGGACGTGCGGGCGCGCCGGAGCGCTGCTCCGCCCCACAAGGGGTGCTTCGATGCCGAGTGCCTCTGCCACGACTGTTGGACACGCGTCCCCCCGTCAGGGTTGTACGCCCGAGGCACCGTTTTTGACGGTGTAGCACATATGCGCATGCGTACCAACTCTTCCCCAATGCCCCTTGTTCCCGGCGCTGTTGCGCCGCGCCCGGCCTGCAGCACAGTAGGGCAGTGCGCTGACACAAGGACGCTCCCTGTGCGTCGCGCGGTTGCGACACACAGGGAGCTGAAATTGTCTGGCGCCTACAGGCTTCCGATCAAGCGGTATAGACCTGGGATTTGGGTCACTCGACCGGAACCGGGGTGATCAGCGGCCCGTTCCTCCGTAGACGACCGCTTCGTCGGTTTCGCTGTCCAGGCCGAACGCGGAGTGCACGGCGCGCACGGCCTCGTTGACGTCCTCGGCGCGGGTGACGACCGAGATGCGGATCTCGGAGGTCGAGATCAGTTCGATGTTGACGCCCGCGTTGGACAGCGCCTCGAAGAACTGCGCCGTGACGCCGGGGTTGGTCTTCATGCCGGCGCCGACCAGCGAGATCTTGGCGATCTGGTCGTCGTAGCGCAGCATCTCGAAGCCGATGCCGCCCTGGACGCGCTTGAGGGCCTCGATCGCCTTCGGGCCGTCGGCCTTGGGGAGGGTGAAGGAGATGTCGGTCAGGCCGGTGGACGCGGCCGACACGTTCTGCACCACCATGTCGATGTTGATCTCGGCGTCGGCGATCGCCCGGAAGATCACGGCGGCCTCGCCGGGCTTGTCGGGCACACCGACGACCGTCACCTTGGCCTCGGATGTGTCGTGCGCGACACCGGAGATGATCGCGTGCTCCATGCCCTTCTGGTCCTCTCGCGGCTCATTGCTGACCCAAGTGCCCTGGAGGCCGGAGAACGACGACCGGACGTGGATCGGGATGTTGTAACGGCGGGCGTACTCCACACAACGGTGCAGCAGCACCTTGGAGCCGGAGCTGGCGAGCTCCAGCATGTCCTCGGACGAGATCCAGTCGATCTTCTGCGCCTTCTTCACCACGCGGGGATCCGCGGTGAACACGCCGTCGACGTCGGTGTAGATCTCGCACACCTCGGCGTCCAGGGCCGCCGCCAGCGCCACCGCGGTGGTGTCGGAGCCGCCCCGGCCCAGCGTCGTGATGTCCTTGCTGTCCTGGGAGACGCCCTGGAAGCCGGCCACGATCGCGATGTTGCCCTGGTCGAGCGCGGTGCGGATGCGGCCCGGCGTGACGTCGATGATGCGCGCTTTGTTGTGGACGGAGTCGGTGATGACACCCGCCTGGCTGCCGGTGAAGGACTGCGCCTCGTGTCCGAGGTTTTTGATCGCCATCGCCAGCAGGGCCATGGAGATCCGTTCTCCGGCGGTCAGCAGCATGTCGAACTCGCGGCCGGCGGGCATCGGAGATACCTGCTCGGCGAGCTCGATCAACTCGTCCGTCGTGTCGCCCATCGCCGAGACCACGACGACCACCTGGTGGCCGCTCTTCTTGGCATCGACGATCCGCTTGGCAACGCGCTTGATGCCCTCGGCATCCGCAACGGAGGAGCCGCCGTACTTCTGCACGACAAGGCCCACGTGCGCTCCTCAAATCCGGTACTGCGTTCGGCTCAGTCTAACGAGCAGGCCGGTACGAACCCCTCAATACCACATGGTGAGACGCCGGGCCCACTCTGCGAGCCATCTGCCCAGCGACACGCCGAGATATGCGCGCCGGGCAGCGTGCTCCCGATCACTACGGCCCCCGGCCGTCCCCACACGGACACGCGCCCGCCCCTTGGGAGGGGACGGGCGCGGTGGTGTCCGGGGTCCGGGGTCCGGGGTCAGCGGGTGGGGCGCAGCCCCAGGGGCTTGGCGATCTCGGCGGCCATCACCCGGCCGGCCTCGGCGGCGAGTCCCTCCTCGTCGTCGGCGCCGTGGTCGGTGTCCAGACCGTCCAGCGCGTCCAGCGGGCTGTCCAGCCGCACGTGGGCGACGAGGGACTGCAGGGCCCGCAGCGAGGCCGAGGCGGTCGGCCCCCAGTTGGACAGGTAGGAGAACTGCCACCACCACAGGGCCTCGCTGACCCGGCCCTCGCGGAAGTGCGCCAGGCCGTGCGCGAGGTCCGTCACGACGTCCGCGAGATCGTCGGAGATCCGGCAGGCCACCGGCGTGCTGCGCGGCACGTAGGGGTCGAAGACCTCGGAGTAGACGTCGATCGGCTCCAGCAGCACCGCGAGCCGCTGGCGCAGCTCGTCGGCGTCCGGCTCCGGGCCGATGTCGGGCTCGTAGCGCTCCTCCGGGACGATGTCCTCGTGCGCCCCGAGGCGACCGCCTGCCAGCAGCAGCTGGGAGACCTCCAGCAGCAGGTAGGGCACCGCGCTGTCGGGGTCGTCGCCCTTGGCGACCTCCCGTACCGACAGGATGAAGCTCTCGATCTGGTCCACGATCGAGGAGGCGAAGTCGTCGGGGTCCAGGGCGTTGTCAGACATCAAGCAGCCGCCTTCCTTCAAAAGCCCGGCCGAGCGTGACCTCGTCGGCGTACTCCAAGTCGCCGCCGACCGGCAGACCGCTCGCGAGACGGGTGACCTTCAGTCCCATCGGTTTGACCATGCGTGCGAGATACGTGGCCGTCGCCTCCCCCTCGAGGTTGGGGTCGGTGGCCAGGATCAGCTCGGTGACGCTGCCGTCCGCGAGCCGCGCCAGCAGCTCCCGTATGCGCAGGTCGTCCGGGCCGACCCCCTCGATCGGGCTGATCGCGCCGCCGAGCACGTGGTAGCGGCCGCGGAACTCGCGGGTCCGCTCGATCGCGACCACGTCCTTGGGTTCCTCGACCACGCAGATGACGGCCGGGTCGCGGCGCGGATCACGGCAGACCCGGCACTGGTCGGCCTCCGCGACGTTGCCGCAGACCGCGCAGAACCGGACCTTCGCCTTGACCTCGCTCAGGGCGTGCGCGAGCCGCCGGACGTCGGCGGGATCGGCCTGCAGGATGTGGAAGGCGATCCGCTGCGCGCTCTTGGGACCCACGCCGGGCAGCCTGCCCAGCTCGTCGATCAGGTCCTGAACCACGCCCTCGTACACGCTGTGCCCTCTTCGTTCGTCGCCTGGACTAGAAAGGAAGGCCGGGGATGCCCCCGAGCCCCTGGGCGAGCGGGCCGAGCTTGTTCTGCTGCAGCTCCTGCGCGCTCGCGGTCGCGTTGTGCACGGCGGCGACGACCAGGTCGGCCAGCGTCTCCGTGTCCTCAGGATCGACCGCCTTGGGGTCGATGACCAGACCCCGCAGCTCGCCGGCTCCGGTCACGGTCGCCTTCACCAGGCCACCGCCGGCCGTACCCTCGATCTCGGTCTCGGCGAGCTCCTGCTGGGCCGCCGCGAGGTCCTGCTGCATCTTCTGTGCCTGCTTGAGCAGCTGCTGCATATTGGGCTGACCACCACCGGGGATCACGGTCTCGCTCCTGCCTCACGACGTCGGTTGTGCGGGTAGGGCGAGCCTACGTGCTCGGGCGCCCGCTCGCGCTACCCGTACGAGGGAACGAGCGGCGCGCGTCGCCCGTTCCGCCCCGGCCGTGCCGTTCCCCACAGGAGGAACGGGGGCGCCGCGGCTACTCGTTGGCGATCTCCTCGATCAGGGTGGCGCCCAGCTCGCGCACGATGAGGTCGTGGCCGCTGAGCGCCGTCTCGTCCAGGTCCGGGTCGTCGTCCTCGGGCATGTCGTACTCGATGGGCGGGGGCTCTTCGGCGACGGGAGGGTACGCGGACGCCGCCGGCGCCGCGTTCACCGCGGCACGGGCCGCGGCGGCGGGCGGCGACGGAGGCGCCGGGGGCGGGCCCGGGTGCGGGGACTGCTGGTGCGGTTGTTGCTGCGGCTGCTGGTGCTGCTGCTGCTGCTCGGACGGTGCGGGAGACACGGGGGCGGGACGGGGCCCGCCGGAGCCACCGCCGGGCCCCATGGGACCGCCGCCGCCTCCGGGGCCGCCGCCCGGGCTGACGATCGCCTCGATGCGCCACTGGACGCCCAGGGCCTCGCTGATCGCCTGCTTGAGCACTTCCTCGTGGCCGCGGTTGGCGAAGCTGTCGCGGGCGCCGGGGTTGTCGAAGCCGATCTGCAGCGTCGAGCCGTCGAAGCCGACGAGCCGGGCGTTCTGGTCGAGCAGTATCCAGGTCACCTTCCGCAGCCGCTTGACCGCGTCGAGGACGGTCGGCCACATCTGGTGGACGCGTGACGCGTCGCCGATGGGCTGCGCGGTCGGTGCGGCCGGCGCGGAGGCCTGCGTCGGGGCGGGGCCCTGCGCGGGCGGGGCCGCGGGGGCGGGCGAAGCGGCCGCAGGCGCCGCCGATGCCGCGGTGGGCCAGGCTCCGGGACGCGCCCCGCCACCGGGGGCGGTGGCGCTCGGCCACGCTCCGGGACGCTGCGCGGCGGGGGGCTGCTGTGCGGGCGGGGCGGCGGGCGGCGGCGTGGGATCGGGAACGGCCGTGGGAGCCGGGGCAGGTGCGGGAGCGGAAGCGGCGGCGGGGACGGGGGCGGCTTCGGCGGGCCGGGCCGGTCCGCCCATCGCCGCGCGCGCCGCCGCGGGGCCGCCGCCGGGCGGGAGCGGCTCCCCGAACTCCACGATCGGGGCCGCCGGGCCTCCCGCGGGCGCCGCGAAACCACCGGCGGAGGCACGGCGTTCCAGCCGGTCCAGGCGGGCCTGCAGCGACCGTTCGTCGTCGTAGGCCGCCGGGAGCAGCACGCGGGCGCAGATCAACTCCAGCTGCAGACGCGGCGAGGTCGCCCCGCGCATCTCCGTGAGCCCCGCGTTGACCAGGTCCGCGGCGCGGCTGAGCTCCGCCGCCCCGAACACCCCGGCCTGCGCGCGCATCCGCTCCACGACATCGGCCGGGGCGTCGATCAGGCTCTTCTCCACCGCGTCCGGCACCGCCGCGAGGATCACCAGGTCCCGCAGCCGCTCCAGCAGGTCGGCCACGAAGCGCCGCGGGTCGTTCCCGCCCTCGATCACGCGGTCCACGACCTCGAACGCCGCCGCGCCGTCCCCGGCGGCGAAGGCGTCCACGACGTCGTCCAGCAGCGCGCCGTCGGTGTAGCCGAGCAGCGAGGTCGCCATGGCGTACGTCACACCGGCCTCGCCCGCACCGGCGAGCAACTGGTCCATCACCGACATCGAGTCACGCACCGAGCCCGCACCCGAGCGGACCACCAGCGGGTACACCCCGGCCTCGACCGGGATCGCCTCCCGCTCGCAGACCTCCGCCAGGTAGTCGCGCAGCGTGCCGGGCGGCACCAGCCGGAACGGGTAGTGGTGGGTGCGCGACCGGATGGTGCCGATGACCTTCTCGGGCTCCGTGGTCGCGAAGATGAACTTCAGGTGCTCCGGAGGCTCCTCGACCACCTTCAGCAGGGCGTTGAAGCCCGCCGGGGTGACCATGTGCGCCTCGTCGATGATGTAGATCTTGTAACGGCTGCTCGCCGGCCCGAAGAAGGCCTTCTCCCGCAGGTCACGCGCGTCGTCCACACCACCGTGCGACGCCGCGTCGATCTCGATCACGTCGATCGACCCCGGTCCGTTGCGGGCCAGGTCGCGGCACGACTGGCACTCCCCGCACGGCGTCGGCGTCGGGCCCTTCTCGCAATTCAGGCAGCGCGCCAGGATGCGGGCGCTGGTCGTCTTGCCACAGCCGCGCGGCCCGCTGAACAGGTACGCGTGATTGACCCGGTTGTTCCGCAGCGCCTGCTGCAGCGGGTCTGTGACGTGCTCCTGCCCGATGACCTCGGCGAAGGTCTCGGGGCGATAGCGGCGGTACAGAGCGAGGGACACGCCTACGACGATATCGGCACCCACCGACACCCGGGCTCCGCCCATGTGACGGCGCCCACACCGGCGCCCTCCCCCGGCCGCCCCGGCCCGTGTTCCCGCAGGCCCGCGGGCAGCAAAAGACCCCCCACGCACCCGCCAGAGCCCACCTACCCTTGCTGCCTTCCGGCCCTGGGGGGTTTCAGCGAGATAGCGCCACGTGAGGGGCTGCGCCCAGCCTACATGATCGGATCACCCGGGAACGAGTTCGCGAGCACTCCCTCCGGTCTAGTAATGTTTGCCGCGGAGGATTCGCCTAGAGGCCTAGGGCGCACGCTTGGAAAGCGTGTTGGGGGCAACCCCTCACGAGTTCGAATCTCGTATCCTCCGCCAGTGCCTCACCGGGCACGATGTCGAAGGGCCCCACCGCTCGCGGTGGGGCCCTTCGACGTTCTCCGTCTCAGTTTCCCGTCTCAGTTGGCATCCGGCGAGCTCCACAGCGCGTCGCCGACCCGGCGAGCCACGTTCTTCAGCACGGGCCCGGTCACGTGCATGTACCGCGAGCGCATCCGGGCCGAACCGCCAGGCTCCCAGCCCATGATCGCGTCCACGACGACATCAGGAACACCGAGCAGAAGGAGGACGGTCGCCGCGGTGTGGCGAGCGTCGTGCAGCCGGCCGTCCCGTACTCCCGCGAGCCGAAGCAGTTCCTTCCAGTGGTGGTAGTCCGTGTTCGGCACCAGCGGCGAGCCGTCGGGCTGAGCGAAGACGTACCCGGTGCCTAGCCAAGCGTCGCCGGCGGCGATCCTTTCGCGCTCCTGTTCCTCCAGGTGGCGGCGGAGCAGCTTGATCAGCGGGTCCGGCAGACCGATAGTGCGGCGGCCGGCCCGGGACTTGGTCGACTTGTACTCGCGGCGTACCTGCTCGCGCTGGGGGCAGTACCCGGCTTTCCTGCCGCAGTCGCCGCCGCAGCCGTGCGCGTACTTCGGGCGGCTCGCCGACATCACCGAACACGCCACCGGCGAAGGCAAGCTCTATCTCTGCGCGATCAAGGCGCCCGGCTGCGCTCCGCTTCGCCGGGCGAGTGGATCGCCGAGGGCACCGCCGCCGAGACTCTGGTGTGCACCGGGTGCGGGCTCGACTGCACCTGACCGCGGGCGGGCTCCCGCCCCGTCCCTCGGGGCGGGAGCTCCGGCCGGCCCTTGCCGCGGCCGCGCGCCGCATGACCACGGTCGGGTTGTCGTACCAGGGGACCGCTACTGAACGGCGACGTAGTCACCCGTGGCCTTGACGGCCGGGGTGGTGGAGGTGCCGAGGAAGTAGTAGCGCCAGTAGCCCGAGTAGGTGGCGGTGTACGTGGTCTTCAGCGAGCCCGTGGAGGACGACGTGACCGTCTTCAGGTAGGTCGTCGGGTACGACGACGAGCTGCTCTTGCGGAACTGCAGCTTCACCGGCTGGACGGTGTAGCCGGCGTACCTGTGGGTGTCCCAGTTCGCGCGGGTCAGGGCGCCCGTGATAGTGAGCGTGCCGCCCTTCTTCACCGGCTCCGGCGACGCGTTGACCGTGAGCTTGGAGTAGCGCTGGAGGGCGTTGGAGGACACGGCGTCCTGGTACGCAATGCCGACCTTGCTCCAGTCGGCGTTCGGGTCGCTGGGGTCCTGGCCGTTGTAGGCGGCGGCGAACGCCTCGCCGCTCCAGTGGGCGCCGGCGTCGGCGTTGGTCAGCTCCTCCTGCGGGTGGATGTCGATGGTGCCCTTGCAGTTCGCGACGGTCGACGAGGCGGCCGTGCAGGTCGCCGGAACGTCGCCGAACAGGGCGTTCCCATCGTCCGTGTTGCGGTAGAGGTCGATGCCCGAGACGAAGTCGTCGGCGGTGGGGTCCGCGTCCGAGCCGTGGGTGAAGGTGAAGCTGTACGAGACGTGGACCGCGTTGGTGGTGCCGACGACGATCGCCGACTTGCCGCTGTTCACCTTGATGTTCGAGAAGGTGGCGTTCAGCTCGTACGGGTCGCCGGAGTCGGCGGCCGTCAGCGAGCGGGCCTGCATGCCCGACTGGTGGCCCGAGGCCTGCTGCGCGAGCTTGTGGGCCTGCGCCAGGCCCGTTCCGTCGGTGGCCTGCGCGGCCGGCACGGCGAAAGCGGTCAGGGCGAGAGCGCCGGAGACCGTCGCGGCGGCCAGGGTGGCACGTATGCGCATGTGTTCCCCATATGGAGAAGGGGTCTCGCGGTGCAGAAGTCGTCACGCGGGGCCCAAGTGATCTAGGAGTCTGTTGACTCGCGTGATCTGACCTGTGACCCTGGCGACAGGTTGTACGGCAGGTGAATGCTTTGCGCACGCTTTGCCACCGTCACACCGGCCTTTGCCAACGTCACACCCTTGGGCCCCTCGTTCCCCGCACGTGATGGGTCGCAGCCCGTCTCAGTTTCCGTCTCATTCAGCTCCGTACGCCGGCGTTCAGGGCCGTACGCACCGCGAGCTTCCTGGGGTCGGAGAACGAGCCTGCACGCAGGCGGACGCTTGCGAATACAGCTCTGACCCGCATCAACAGACCTGGAAAGCGTGTTGGGGGCAACCCCTCTCGAGTTCGAATCTCGTATCCTCCGCCAGTGCCTCACCGGGCACGTTGTCGAAGGGCCCCACCGCTCGCGGTGGGGCCCTTCGGGGTTTCTCAGCCCTCGTTGTCCTGATCTTTGTCCACAAGGGCCGCTTCCGGCGCTCCCCTGACGTCGGCCCACCGCAGGCCGAGCGTCTCGCCCTGACGCAGTCCCGCCCTGACAGTCCCAGTGCCAGGGCCAGCATCCAACGGGCACTGTCCTTGTCTTGTTCACTTCGAGCGGACCTTCGGGAGTCCGCGCGGATACTGGGGCGTCTCGTCAGTGCTGACGCCGGGGAGGGGCTGTGGCAGATATCAGTTTCGGGATCTTCGTCGTACTCTTCATGGTTGCGGTGAGTCTGTTCTCCGTGCGAGCGGCCTTGCTTCACTGGGCCGACTCGGATCGGGCGCCCGACGCGGCGACGCACCGGTACTCGACGAACCCGTCGGTCATCAGGGGACATCAACGCGGCATCGTTGCCCTCGCGGGCTGGCTGGTGTCCATGACGATCGGCATCGTCGCCGCTACCGCTACCGCTGCCGCCGGCGGTGCGGGCCCCGCTGTCGAAGGGGTCGGCGCCTTCTTCATCCTGGGCTCGTTCCCGTTGCTGATGCTGCATGCCACGATCGCGTGGTTCAACCGGCCGAAGTTCTTGGTACCGCCTCACCGGCGCAGCGAGACGGGCTCGGTGATCGAGTGGTGGCGTCACCGCCGAGACCTCCGCGCGGCGATCAAGGAGGCTGGACAACGTGGTACCCAAGGGCAACATTCGACCGACCCTCCGAAGCAGGGCTGACCCGCTCGGCCAGGCCGTCCCGCACCTCCGCCCCTGTCTTCCGAGCGTCTGTGCCGCGGCCATGATCGGGCCAGGTCCTGGCGGCGTTTGAGGGCGGGAAGCCGGACACCGTGTGCAAGCTCGGGCGGCGGCTCCGTGCGGTGCCGGCCGCGTGAGCCACCCCGGAAACACCCGGAGAGGTGTCGGGCACGTTCCTGTGCTTCCTGTTCTTCGTTCTCACCAAGGCCTGACCTCCGCCCTATGGGTCCCGACGCCGCGCGGGCCGCGATCGGTACGTCTCCGGTCCTCCACCGAAACGGGCTCCGCCACCCCGAACGGTGAACCGACCGCCCCGGCCACAGAGGGGTTTCACGCTCTCCGCGTGCGAAGTCGGCGTCCGTGCCGGTCGGAAGGGGTGCCTCTCGGCGAGAGGCACCCCTTCCGCTCGCACCTTGCCTCACGGGTCATGTCCGGCAGGGACGCCGTACGCCCCGTCGGAAGGCACGTGGCCGGCCGGCTAGGCGATGCTGTTGAACTTGGAGCCCTCGCCCGCGTAGAGGTTGGTCGTCAGCCGGGTGAACGGGGCCGTCGTCGAACCGGTCGAGCGGTAGACGTACGTGCTGTTCGGGCCGTAGGCGACCAGGTCGGGGCGACCGTCGGCGGTGACGTCGCCTGCCCCGACGAGGTGGGAGAAGGCGTTCCAGCCGGAACCGATCCTGACGCGGGCGGCGAAGTTGCCCTTGCCGTTGCCCTGGTAGAGCCACAGGACGCCCGAGGTGTCGCGGGCGACGAGGTCGCCGGCCGTGGTGCCCGCGATGTTGCCGACGGCGGCGAGCTCGTTGTAGACCTGCCAGCCGCCGCCGACCTTGACGCGGGTCGCGAAGGGGGCGGACGAGCTGCCGGTGCCCTTGTAGAACCACAGGACGCCGGAGGCATCGGCACCGAGGAGGTCGGATCGGCCGTCGCCGTCGAGGTCGCTGCCGGCGGTGATCTTCTTGTAGATCTGCCAGCCGTTGCCCACCTTGACGCGGGTCGCGAAGGTGCCGTCGCCCCTGCCCAGGTACATCCACAGGACGCCCGAGGTGTCGCGCGCGACAAGGTCGCCCGTCGAGGTGCCGGCGAGGTTCCCCGCGGCCTCGATCTGGTTGTAGACCTGCCAGCCGTTGCCGATCTTCGTCCTCTTGGCCGTGGCCACCTGGCTGCCCGACGGCCAGTCGAGGAGGTCGTCCCGCCACAGCGCACCCGAGGCGTCCCGCGCGAGGACGTCCGTCGAGCCGTTGTCGTTGACGTCGTGCGGGTTGGCCTGGCGCGAGACCTGGAGGCTCCCCTGCGCGGTCGCCGGAGCGCCGACGCCGTCGGCCGGGGTGGCGGTGATCTGCCAGGTGTAGGCGCCGTTCGGGGCGCTGATGCCCTCCAGGACGCCGTCCCAGACGAAGGCGAAACGGCTGCCGGAGGCCGGCTGCGGCAGTCGCTGGGTGAGCTTCTTGCCCGTGGCCGTGTGCGTGAGCGTGAGGTCCACGGTGGCGTTCGCGCGGGACAGGGTCCACTCCATCGGGACCGTGGTGCCCGGCTTCTCCAGACTCACCGCGGTGGGGGCCTGCGACCCGGTCACCTTGACGGCCAGGACCCGGCCGGTGCTCGCCACGAGCGTGGCGCTCGGAAGGCCGTCGTCCCCCTCCCAGATCCGGAACAGCCCGTCGGCCTCGGCCGTGGCGCCGCGCACGAGCAGGCCGCCGTCCGGCGCGTGGGCCACGCTGGAGAAGTGCTCCAGGAGCTTGTACGGCGCGGCGGTGGAGTCCTTGACGCTGCGCGCGTACAACGGGCTCAGCTTCTCGTCGGCCGCCTTGCCCGGGACCCCGTAGAGCAGCGAGTCCCTGGTGATGCCGGCGATGACGGCAGCGCTCATGGAGCTGTCCATGGCGAACCTCTGGTGGACGCCGGTCCCGTCCACGACGAGTTCGGTGACGCCGTTCCGGTACTCGACCGACGCCTCGTAGTCGGCGGTGTAGGCGCCCGTCGACGCCTGGGTCCACGGGGCGATGTTCCCCCCACTGCCCCACTCGATCGGATCGTCGCTGTTGACGGTCGTGCGCGTCCTCCAGTACTCGGTCCGGAAGGTCGCCGAACTCGGGAAGACCCGGTTGCTGCTCAGGACGATCATGACGTCGCTCGTGGAGGCGACGACCTTGAAGTCGATGCTGTAGGGGTTGGACGAGCGCTTCGTCTTCTTGGCGACCCCGTCGACCTGGGCGAGCTGCCACAGCTCGTGGTAGTCCCCGCTGCCCGTCGGGACCTTCACGAAGAGGTCGTCGCCGACGACGCCGACGAGCTTCGCGCCGGGCTTGAACTCGGACGCGAGGTCGTAGGACGCCGACCAGGTGGCGCCTTCACTCATGTCCCGCAGGAAGACCGTGCTGCCGCCGTCGCCGGTCACGACGATGTCGGAGTCGCTGTCGTAGCCCATGGTGCCGTCGACGATCGGCAGAACCGAGCCGTCGGCGTACTTGTGCCACTCCAGGACCTTGCTGCCGGAGCCGTCCGTCCGGGACGTGAGGTATCCGGTGTCACCGGTGCTGACGATCTCGGCGTCGAGAGGCAGAGTCGTCTCGGCGGTGGTGGCAGAGGCGGCGGTGACCCCGGTCACCGCCGCGGGAGCGGCCGCGGCGCCGGGCGATGCCAGGGCGCCGGCACCGAGCGTCACGGCGATAACGGTGGCGACGCAGGCGCCGAGACGGCGTCGGGTCGTGCGTATGGAGGCCAAGGAAGTCCTTCCTGGTGAGCCGAGCTGTACGCACATCCGTGCGTGCCGCCCGGTCGGACCAGCGAGGAGGCCGGGTGGTTGTACGAGTTGCTCGTGTTTTTCGCGGGACGACGAGCGGACCGGGAGCGCCGGGGCATGCCGCGCCTGGGGCCGTCGGTCGTAACGGGTGCGCGGCTTCCCGTTCCGCGTCGGACGGACCCATCCGGAACGTCCCGCCGGGAACGGCGCGGAGGACCACTTTGGAGCGTATGTGCCGCCGGGCCGCACGACCGGACACGGTCTCTCGAGCCCACATGGTGCCGGGCGCCGGCAGCCGGGCGTCCCTCCGCCGCGCACAGGGGGGCTCCGCGCAGCCGCGGCGGAATCCGCTTTCAACCTCCGGCGGGCGAGGGCGCTCTGAACACGGGTGACAGGACAGGGCCCGTGCGGGCCCCGAGAGGAGAACAGATGCCGGAGAACGGCCGGGGCCCGGGAGCGGCGGCGGACCCGCGGGCGCCGGAGAGCTTCGAGGCCTTCGCCCGGGCGAGTCAGAAACGGCTGTACCGGACCGCGTACCTGCTGTGCGGGGACGCGGACACGGCCCGGGACCTGACGCAGACCACGCTCGCCAAGCTGTTCCAGCACTGGCGGCGGGCGAGTGCCGCCGACCACATCGAGGCGTACGCCAGGACCGTGCTGACCCGTACGTACCTGGCCGAGCGCAGGCGGCGGCTGCGGGATCTGCTGGCGCACTCGCGCCCCGGGCCCGGGCCCTCGCCCGACCACGCCGACCTGCGGGTGACATTGCTGTCGGCGCTCGCCGGACTGCCGCCCAGGGCTCGCGCCATGGTCGTGCTGCGCTACTGGGAGGACCAGAGCGTCGAGTCCGTCGCCACGCTGCTGAAGTGCAGCGAGTCCACCGTCAAGAGCCAGTGCTCACGCTCCCTGGCCAAGCTGCGCGCCCAGTTGGGCGAGGCCCACGTCTACGCCACCGGAAGCTGAGGGACCGCCATGGGAGACAACATGCCCGAGGACGAACACGGAAGCGCCCTGCTGGTGAGGGGGGCCATGGAGCACGCGGTGGCCGAACTGCCGCCGGTGCACGACCTGGTGCCGGCCGCGGTGGTCCAGGGGCGTCGCCGCAGGGCACGGGTCCGGGTCGCCGTCGCCGCCGCGGTCGCCTGCGCGGTCGGGTCCGTGGCACTCGGCTCCGTGGCACTGCCGGGCGGGGACGGCGGCGGCAGGACGGTCCGTCCCGCCGCGAGCACCACGCCCTCGCCGCGGACGTCCGAGGAGCCGGCGCCGTACCGGACACCGGTCCACATCGAGCCGACCAGTGACACCGAGGA
The DNA here is from genome assembly GCF_000373665.1 of Streptomyces sp. BoleA5. NCBI lineage: Bacteria > Bacillati > Actinomycetota > Actinomycetes > Kitasatosporales > Streptomycetaceae > Streptomyces > Streptomyces sp. BoleA5. The sequence continues at coordinate 174,338 of NZ_KB892093.1, read as the reverse complement.
CGCCATGGCCGGTCTGCCGCCCGCCGAGCGCGGGCGCCAGGAGGATTTCCAGCAGCGGGCGGCGGCGCTCCTCGACGAGCTGCTTCCGGACGGGGTCGGCCTGATCCGTCCGGTGGACCTCGCGGTGTGGCGCTACCAGGGCGAGACCGCGGACGGGGAGGTGTTCAGCGTCGTCCTGTCGGTGCGGCCCTCCGGCGGTGTCCCCCGGTCGACCCGGCACGGGGACACGTGCCCCGAGGACCCCGACTCCCTCAAAGGCGGCAGTTGCGAGCAGGGCACGCTGCCGGACGGTACCAAGGTGGCGGCGTACCGCCTGATCGACGGCTCTCCGGGCAGGACGTACACCCGGGTCCGCTTCGCCTACGGCCACAGCGACGCGGAGCTCGCCGTCTACCCCGACCCGGACGCGAAGGCCTCCGCCCCGGTCACCGCGGGGCAACTGCTGGCGGTGGTGCGCGACCGGCGCTTCCTCGACCTGGTGCGGTACGCCGACGCGAATCCCATGGAGAAGAAGCAGATCTCCGTCCTGGGCGGCTGAGCGGCGGCGCCGCAGAACGACCCGAAGGGGCCCGGCCGGATCCCGGCCGGGCCCCTTCGGGTCGTGCGCGGGGGTCAGCGGACGGTGGAGCGGGCGGCCTGCTCGATGATGCGGGTCACCGCGTCGGGCCGGGAGACCGAGACGGCGTGGGAGGCCTTGATCTCGACGGTGTGGGCGTGGGCCCGCCCGGCCATGAAGCGCTGGGCGGCGAGGGTGATGTTCTTGTCCTGGGTGGTGACCAGGTCCCAGGACGGGATGGTCCGCCAGGCGGCGCCGGCGGCCTTCTCGTCGAAGACCGAGGCGGCCACGGGGCGCTGGGTGGCGGCCATCTGCTCGGCGACGGTCTTCGGCACGTCGGCCGCGAACTGGGCGCGGAACTTGTCGGCCTTGATGTACAGGTCGGTACCGGTGCCGCCGCCCGGGAGCGGGAAGGGCACGGGGTTGAGGGTCTCGCCGAGGGTGCCGCCGGGGAACTTGTCGGAGATCTGCGTGACGGTCTCGCCCTTGTCCGGGGCGAAGGCGGCTATGTAGACGAGCGCCTTGACGTTGGGGGAGCCGGCGGCGGCCTCGCTGATCACCGAGCCGCCGTAGGAGTGGCCGACGAGCACGACCGGGCCCCGCACGCTCTTCAGGAAGCTGTGGACGTACGCCGAGTCGCTCGCCAGGCCGCGCAGCGGGTTGGCCGGGGCCACGACGGGGTAGCCCGCGTGCTTCAGGCGGGTCACGACGCCGTTCCAGCTGGAGGAGTCCGCGAAGGCGCCGTGCACCAGGACGACCGTGGGCTTCTTCTCCTGCGGGCGGTGCGCGGCCTTGGCGGCGTTGGCCGGGGCCGTGGCCGTCAGCGTGAGGGCCGCTACGCCGGCCGCGGCGCCCAGGACGGCGACGCTCTTGCGGGTGGGGCGGAAGACGGTCTTGAGGTTCACGGTGGCTCCTTGGCGTACGGCGCCCGGCAGGTGCGCCGGACAGGGGGTCGGTCCCGGGGCGTCCGCTCCGGCCGATGACGAGAAATCTAGCGTCCGTTTAAGTTGTGCGCAAGTCAATCGCGTACGAGTGCATAGCTCGCGCGGGAGATGCGACAATGGCCGCCTGAGAACCGGCCGACGACCAAGGAAGGGGAGGGAATCGTGAACGACGACACCCGCGCACCCGGGAACGGCGACCCCGCGGAGCCCTCGCTGCTGCTGGACGACCACTTCTGCTTCACGCTGTACGCGGCCTCGCGCGCGGTCACCGGCGTCTACCGGCCCCTGCTGGACGCGGTGGGCCTGACCTACCCCCAGTACCTGGTCATGGTCGTGCTCTGGGAGCACCGCACCGTGACCGTCAAGGACCTGGTGGCCGCACTGCACCTGGACTACGGGACGCTCACACCGCTGATCAAGCGCCTGGAGGCGAACGGCCTGCTCGAGCGGCGGCGCCGGGCGGACGACGAGCGGGTGGTGGAGGTGGCGCTGACCCCGGAGGGGACCGCGCTGCGGGAGCGGATCCGCACCGTCCCCCTGGCGATCGGGGACGCCATCGGGCTGACCCGGGAGGAGATCGCGGCCGCCCAGGACCTGCTGCGCCGGCTGACGATCAACGTGGACCGTCACACCGCGGGCACCGGGTCCGCCGTGAAGGCGCCGTGACCGGCGGCGCTTGAGCACCGTCGCCCCGGGCAACAGAATGGCCCCGCGAGGTCGACCACGTGTGTGCCGGGACGGTCCGGGACGCGGGGCGTCCGGCGGGGGATGAGGTATGGGACTGCCCGGGGAGCCTTCGGGGCACGTGATGGGGGAGCGTGAGTTCGACGCGTTCTACGGTGCGAGCGTCGGCCGCCTCGTCGGCCAGCTCTACGCGATGACGGGCGATCTCGCGGAGTCGCAGGACGTGGTGCAGGAGGCGTTCGCCCGGGCCTGGGAGCACCGGGCCGAACTCGACCTGCACGGCGCGCCCGAGGCCTGGGTGCGCACCGTGGCGTGGCGCCTGGCCGTGAGCCGGTGGCGGCGCGTGCGCACCGCGCTGACGCTGGCCCGCCGGCAGGGGCCGCCCCCGGTCGTGCCGCCGCCGGAACCGCACCACGTGGTGCTCGTCGAGGCCCTGCGGCAGCTTCCGGAGGCGCAGCGGCGGGCCGTGGTCCTGCACCATCTGTGCGATCTTCCGGTGGACCGGGTGGCGGCCGAGACCGGCTCCCCCGTCGGCACCGTCAAGGTGCACCTCAGCCGCGGGCGGGCGACGCTCGCGCGGCTGCTGGCGCACACGGAACTGGACCCCGGCGCAGACCGGCTTCCGGAGGGCAGGCATGGCTGACGGGACCGAACTGGGCAGACTCCTGGGCGAACTCGCCGAGTCCGGCCGGGGGCGGGCCGCTCCGGTGGCCGCGCACCAGGTGCGGGCCCGCGGCGACCAGCGCCGCCGCCGCGCCCGTACGGTGCGGGCGTCCGTCGTGGCGGTGTTCGCCTGCGCGCTGCTGGGAGGGGGCATCGCGCTGGCCGGGACCGCCCGGGTGCCGGAGCCGGGGGCGGCCACGCCGTCGCCGCCGCCCTCCCGCTTCGTCCCCCCGGCCCCCGCGCCGGGCGAGGAGTACGCCGGCGAACTCGGGTACGTCCACGACGCGGTGGCCCAGGGCGACAGGGTGCGGATCACCGTGCGGCAGCTCCGGGCGGTCGCGGGCGGCGCTCCGGTGCCCACGGGCGTGGTGCACACGCTGACCCTGCCCCGCACGACGCCGGTCGAGACGCTCCGGCTGTCGGGCGGCCGTCCCGAGGACCGCGAACTGGGCGGGCTGGTCGGCCGGCTGGCCGGCGGACCGCGGTGGATGTTCGAGATCGACTACGACGACGAGGGGCGGGTCGCGTCCCTGCGGGAAGCCGGTTAGCGCGGCGGGGAGTTGTTACCGGTCCATGACATTCCCGGTGTAACCCGCTTGGTGGCCCGGTGCGTAGAGCCTGTGCACACCGCCCGCACCCGACCCGATGGGATTCACCGTGTTCGCCTCGCACTCCCCGCGCCACCGCGCCGCCGCCCGGCTCGCCGGCCTCGCCCTCACCACCGTCACCGCCCTCGCCCTCGGCGCCTGTTCCGGGGCGGGCAAGGACGGCGGTGACACCGGCCGTACCGACGCGGCCGCCTCGTCTCGCGCCACGGCGCCGGCTTCGGCCCCCGCCTCGCCCTCGGCGCCGCCCTCGGTGGAGCACTCCGACGCGCCCTCCCCCACGCACTCCTCCCAGGCTCCGTCGCCGGACGGCCCGCCGGACGCGCCGTCGCCGCAGGCCCCCGCGCGCTGGGCGGGCGGCAAGCAGTTCGTGCAGATCCAGAACGCGTGGATCAGGGACGGGCGCACGTACCTGTCGGTGCGCTCCGCCCGCAAGGAGCCCGTCACGGGACCGATCGAGGGGTGGGACATCATCCCCGGCAAAGGGCCGTACACGACGGTGCGCATGGCCCCGGAGGGCCGGGTCCTGCTGTCGGTCCCGCTGGGCGACGACTCCGCCCCCCACACCTACTCCCAGGCGCAGTTCATCACCCGGTGGTGGGCCCTGCCCGCCCCGGAGCGCGGGTGGCAGGGCTACGACGTCAGCTTCGACCCGAACGGCGAGGTGGTCAGGCTCCAGTCGCTCTACCGCTCCTGATCCCGCGGCGGTGTGCGGCCGCGGACGGGTCCCGGCCCGAGGAGGACCGGGACCCGGGTGCGCGGGGCGGTCAGGAGGTCAGCGCGGCCCGGCCGCGGTCGGCACGCGTCGGTCCGGCGGCCGACGGCCGCACGTCGAAGTCGAACATGGCGGTCGGCACGTACAGGGAGCAGCACGCGTTGGGGATGTCGACGATGCCGCTGATGCGTCCCTCTATGGGGGACGAGCCGAGCAGCAGGTAGGCCTGCTCGCCGCTGTAGCCGAACTTCTTGAAGTACTCGACGGCGTTGAGGCACGCGCGGCGGTAGGCGAGCGTCGCGTCGAGGTAGTAGTTGGTGTCCGTGTCGTGGTCGACGGAGATCCCGATGAAGGTGAGGAAGTCCGAGTAGCGCGGCTCCACGTTGCCGGGCATGAACACGGGGTTGGTCGAGATGCCGTACTTCTCCATACCGCCCTTGATCAGGTCGACGTGGAAGTCGATGAACCCGCCCATCTCGATGGCGCCGCAGAAGGTGATCTCCCCGTCGCCCTGACTGAAGTGCAGGTCGCCGCCGGAGAGCTTGGCGTCCTTCACGAGCACCGGGTAGAAGACCCGGGAGCCGCGCGTGAAGTTCTTGATGTCGTGGTTGCCTCCGTTCTCACGGGCCGGCACCGTGCGGGCGCCCTCCGCGCAGATGCGCGCGGCGAGGTCCCCGGTGGCCGTGCCGGCGAGCGCGTGGGAGGGGTCCGGCGGGACGGCCAGCGGCGGGACGCGCTCGGGGTCCGTGTCGATGAGCGCCTTCTCACGCGCGTTCCACCGGCCCAGCAACTCGGCGGACGGGGCGGTCCCGAACAGTCCCGGGTGGGTGATGCCGGTGAAGCGGATCCCGGGCAGGTGCCGGGAGACCGCCTGCTGACCGTGGAAGTCCCAGACCGCCTTGTAGGCGTCGGGGAAGTAGTCGGTCAGGAAGCCTCCGCCGTTGGCCTTGGCGAAGATGCCGGTGTAGCCCCAGCCCTGGCCTGCGGAGTCCCCGGTCTGCTGGGGTACGGGGCCGAGGTCGAGGATGTCGACGACCAGCAGGTCGCCGGGCTCCGCGCCCTCCACGCCGATCGGGCCGCTGAGCATGTGGGGGATGGTGAGGTCGATGTCGCGGACGTCGTTGGCGGAGTCGTTGTTGCCGACCTGGCAGTCGGTCCAGTCCCGGCACTCCATCCGGAACTCGGCTCCGGGCTTCACCATGGCGGCGACGGGTATGTCAGGGTGCCACCTGTTGTGTCCTGGGGTGTCCTGATCGCGCATCGACTTGGTCTGATCCACGCTGAAAACTACTTCGGGCATGACAGCCTCTCTTTTCTGATCCGGTCAGGACGGTGGTCCCGCGCCGCCGGCACAGCGGCCGGCCCGTGCCGGGCCGGCGCACGGCGCCTAACCCGGCGACCCGGACGACGCGGTGGCCCGCGCCTGTTCCCGCGATTTCCTGGTGAGCGGCCACAGCGCCGCGAACACGACCACGCCGAAGACACCCAGGGCTATGGCGATCTCCGTGGTGTGCTTCCAGTAGCCGGACAGCAGCAGCGCCGCGGGGATCACGCCGGTGACCCAGCCCTCGATCGCCGTCACCCAGCCGACATAGGTGCCGAGCTCCGTTTTTCTGAGACCCAGCACGAGGAAGAACAGACCCCACAGGAACGCCCAGTACAGCCAGATGACGCCGAACGGGTAGTCCTTGAACAGATGGAAATTCACGAACGAGTACCCGAGGGCGACGATCGCCACGAACAGGGAGTACCAGCCGACGCAGATATTGTCGATGTCCGCGAGGAGGACGATACCCACGTAGAGGTAGGTGAATCCGAAGAGGTAAAGCCCGGACGCCGCCAGGATCTTGTCCTGGTCGTTGCCCGCCGTGAAGATGAGGTACGTCGGGGTCAGCACCTGCAGCGCACCCACGAAGAGGTTGAACACCGCCGCCGACTTGGGGTCGACCTTCTGCAGCAGCAGCAGGCCGTTCATGAACAGCACCGCACCGACGAAGAGCAGTCCCACGTTCGCCACGGGGACGCACCTCCTAAGTCCGCGTGGGGACGGATTGCCGTCGGCGCGCCACCGGTTCCCGCTTCGGCGGGAGCGGCGTCCGCGCTCCGGCACTGACCCCCCCTGAGCAGCTCCGACCAGCCGATCACCGCCCTCGCGCTAGGGCCTGGGCAGCCGGGACAGCGCCGGATGGGGCCGCGGCGCCGGCCGCTCGCGCGGCGGCGGGGCGGACACCACGTCCGGCGCCTCACGGGACTTCTCCTCCCGTTCGCGGGAGGAGGTGAGCCCGTGCGGCGTGACGGCGAGGGACGGCGAGGAGAACACCCGCCGGGCCTCGCCCGCGCAGCCGGGGCAGTCGTGCGTCGCGGGTGCGGAACCTATCGCCAGCCTTACGTCGAAAGGCCCGCAGTCGCTGCAAAGGTATTCATAGGTCGCCATGAAGTTGCCTCCGGTCATCGGCGCACCCGGGTCAACCTCGACGTCTGCGGCACACCAAGTCGATCGCACGCCGGGGGAACAATCCCTCTATCAAGGAGACGCCACCGCAAGACAGTTGTCAAGGTCGGCGGAAGGCGCCCGGGGCATGCCGGAAGGGAGTTCCGGAGTTCCCTTTCCCGCACTCCCGGAAACACCGGATCCCATTCGATTCCCTTTCCGCAGCGAACCGGTCGCCGGATATACACCCTCGTGGGCGCGACCGCATTCCGGGCCCCGGGGACGGCCGGAGCCCTCCGCCGCCCGCCTGCCCGGCCCGTGCCGGCAGCGGGGCAGACCGGGACACAGGTCCGGGACGTAAGTCCTGGACACAGGTCCACAGGTCCTGGACCAGCGGTGCGCGGCGCGGGCGGTATGCCCGCTGTGAGGCGGTTCACTGTGCTTTTCCTGGACGGACACCACTCGCGGATTTAGCGTTCATATACATCGGCCTTTTCCGTAATGCAGTGGCAATGGCGCCGCGCTCATCGGACGGCACACGACGCTTCGCGCGGAACAGGGCGAACGCCGGAGAGGTGGAGAAGTGAGCATGGACGCCGTATGGGTCCGTGGCGTGAACGGCCTTCAGATGCACCACGTCACCGACCTCCAGGACGCCGGCAGGTTCCTGGGCAACGCAGCCATGGCCCTGCGGGCCGCCCACGTACGGACCGGCGCCGAGCGCTTCGAGGGCCTGGCCGCCGAGCTCAAGGCCATGGTGACCCGGGTACGGAAGCTGGAGGACGAGGCCCGCTCCGCGATGCACGAGCTGCACGCGACCGACCCGGAGCGCTTCGCCCGCTGCCGCGAGGGCCACGAGCCCTGGCCCGGCGAGATCCAGGCCGGGTTCATCCCCCGCCACACCTGCCGCGACGAGTGCCTGTACCACGACCGCGGCGTACTCGAGGCGATCACCCAGTGCACCTGCGGCCGACCGCCCTGCCAGGCCTGCCAGATCGGCGGCGAACCCGTGACGGCCTGATCCACCGCGCTTCGCGTTCCGCCCCCGGGCGGCACGAGGGTCCCGGCCTCCGGCGAGGCCGGGACCCTCGTCGTGCCCGCCCGGCTACCCCAGGAGGCTCAGCAGCAGCACGACCACGACCAGGGCGGCAGCGGCGATCGCGAGACCGCGGGCGACCCGGCGGCCGGAGGGCAGCCCGAGCACCTCGATGCCGTCGCTCCCGGGGAAGGCGTAGAAGACGCGGTCGGGGTCGGTGGGGACGGTGATGCGGGCGAGGGGCAAGTGACGCAGCACGATCCTGCGGTGGACCTCGCCCGCGGGGACGAGGTGCGGGACGAGCGCCTGGGCGTGCGTGGCGTCGAGGTCGTCGGGCAAAGCCTCGTCGCCGGTCAGTACGGCCTTGCGCCACCGGCCCAGCCGGGCGGTCCGCCGGCGGACCGGGAACGGCGGCCGTTTCAGGGGGCGCCGCACCAGTTCCTCGCGGCTGCGCTGCTCGATGACTGCGCCGACCCAGGTGGTGACGACCCCGCTCCCCCCGCACGCGTCGTGCGCGACGGTGCCGCCGCCCGTGCACTTGGGGCAGTCGACGAGTCCCGTCCCCGTGCACTGCGAGCACTGCGTGCGGCCCCGCCCGGCACAGGTGGGGCACGCGGCGCCGGGGCGCCGGCACTTGGCGCAGCGGACGCGCCGGGGGACGGCGCGGGACGCGGTCGCCGGCGCGGCGCGGTCGCGGTCCTTGGCACGCGGCCGCGGTTTGCCGGTGCCGTCGCATTCGGCGCAGGACTCAAGTCCCCGGCAGTCGGGGCAGGCCGTCGTCGGGTCGCAGGGGAGCCGGCCGCGGCCCTCGCACCGCTTGCAGGCCCATTCGCCGTTGCCGCACTCACAGGTGTTGTGGCGTACGGACCCCTCGCGCACGAGCTCGATCCGGTGCACGGAGCCGTGCTCCGCGGGCGGGCCGGGACGGTAGTCGGCGAGGTGGGAGTAAGTGGGGAGTGCGGAGAGGTCCTTGCGGCCCTTCTCGGTCCTGGCGCTCTCCTTGCGGGTCTCCGTGGTGCGGCGGATGCGGCAGTCGAGCACGGAGTGCCAGGAGAGGTCCGCACCGGCGGAGGAGTCGAGGCGGACGGCGCCGCCGTCCACGGACAGGTGCCGTGCCAGGGCCTGGAGCATCTCGTCGTCGGACGGTGTACCGGACGGGTTCTCGGCCATGACGACCACTCCCCTCGACGGGCGCGAGGCGCGCTGTCGGCAGGGTAAGGGCGAATCTGATGCTCCATCAAGATCGGGTGCGGGGAGGAATCTTGCGATCCCTCCCCGCCTCCCTCTCAGCTCTCGCCGGTGGTGCCGCCGCCACTCCCGTAGGGACGGGTGATGACCTCCATGCCGTGGCCCGCCGGGTCCATGAAGTAGACGCCGCGGCCGCCGTCGTTGTGGTTGATCTCCCCGGGCCGCTTGCCGTGCGGATCGGCCCAGTAGGTGAGGCCGGCCTCCCGGATCCTGCTCAGGATGCCGTCGAACGCGGACTCGGGGACGAGGAAGGCGTAGTGCTGCATGACGATCGTCTCCGCCGGGACGGTGGCGAAGTCGAGCGTGACGCCGTTGCTCAGCTGGAGGGGGACGAACGGGCCCCATGCCTCGCCGGCCCGCAGGCCGAGGATGTGCGCGAGGAAGTCGGCGGATTCGCGGTTGTCACGGGAGTGGACGATGGTGTGGTTCAACTCGACTGACACAGTGGGATGCCTCCGTAAGGCATTCTCACGGGCGCCTCCATGCCTCACCCGGCCGGTGACCGGCACGCGACGCCGTACCCCCGATCCTATGCGCGGCCGTAATCCGGTGGGCCGGGAAGGCGGCGGCCCGTACGGTGGACGGCCGGACCGGGCCGGCCGGGCCGACCGGCGATCCGGGTGTTCCGGGCGGGAGGACGGACGATGACGGACACGATGACGCTGTGGCGCCCCACCGGGCCGGAGGAGCTGGCCCTGGTCGAGGCCTCGGGGTGGCGGGAGTGGCCGCCGCGGCTGCCCGAGCAGCCGATCTTCTACCCGGTGCTCGACGAGGACTACGCGATCCGCATCGCCCGCGACTGGAACGTCCCCGCCTCCGGTGCCGGTTATGTGACGCGCTTCGAGGTCGAGGCCGGGTTCGCCGCCCGCTACCCGGTGCGCCAGGTGGGCGGCCGGACGATCCTCGAACTGTGGGTGCCCGCGGAGGAACTGCCCGAATTCTACCGGCACATCGTGGGCCGGATCGAGGTCGTGCACGAGTTCCGGGACGCGTAGCGGCCGGGACCGGGGCCCTCGCGGGGGCCGGGGTCCCGGCCGGCGGCGTCAGCCGCGCAGCGTGGTGACGGCCGCGACCCCGGTGAACTGCAGGGGCTCGTAGCCGAGGGCGAGCAGATGGGCCGTGAGCGTCAGGGTGCCGCCCCTGTGACCCTGACCGCCCGGACCGCCCGCGGTGCCGACGGGTTCGGCGTCGTCGGCGGTGTAGGGACCGTTGTCGAAGGTCACCGAGACCGGGACGCCGAAGGTGCCGCCCGGATCGAGGCCGAGGGCGGGCGACGGGGCGTAGGTGCCGACGAGGATGTGGCCGGGCCGGGGGTGAGGACGAAGGGGTGCCGCCCACGGTGACGGTCACATCGCCCAGGGCGGCAGCGGCGGCGAGCGCTACCGGGCGGATCATGAGGTGGGGGGACTCCCTCGTACGGGCGGCCCGGTCCGACCGCGACGGGGCGGCGCCCGACGGCGCCGCGGCCCCGCATGGGTGCCCCGCTGGACTGCGCACCCGGCATATGACAGGCCGGGCTCACCCGCGCGCCGCATCAAGATCCCACGCCTGGCGCCGAGAAGGTGCGGACGGCGCCGCCGTCCCCTGTGCGTGGGCGGCCCGGCGCCGGCACATCCGAACGGCCGGGCGGCCCCTGACCGCGGTGGAGGTCGCTACGGCCGGCGTCCCGGCGGGGTGCCGCCGCCCGCGGCGGCCGGCGGCTGCCCGGCTCCCGGGAAGAAGGGCCGGAACTGGGGGCCGTAGGTGTGGCGCCCGTCGCCGAGCGGGATCTCCATGAGGGCGAGGGCGGGCTCCTCCAGCTGTTCCATCGTCCTGATCGCACGGTTGAGCGCACCGTGGTCCCCGGACTGCCAGGCGGCCTCCAGGTCGCGCAGCAGCTCACCGTAGACGGTGTCGAAGCGGCGCAGCAGGGTCGCCGCCTCGCGGGGCGGGTGGGGCCAGCCGCCCTTGGGGACCACACCCATGGGGCGGACGTCCGGGAAGGGGACGGGCGGGCCGCTGAACTCCCACAGGCCGTCGGTCTCCTGCAGGGCGCGGCCGTGGTAGATCTCGGCGAAGGCGTAGTAGTGGGCCACGTCGCGATGGCCCCCGGTGGCATCGCCGGTCGGCGCCTCGGGGGAGTCCGAGGTGCCCTCGCCCTGCTCCTTGATGATCTCCACGGCGGCGACGACGTCGTCCAGCGTGCGCATAGGCCGCAGTTCGTCGGGGCCGATGCGCTGGCCCATCTGGCCGCGGACGCTGAGTTCGGGGCGGTGGTCGAGGAAGGCGGTGACGACCCCGTTGTAGAAGTCGCCGATGGTCGGCGGTCCCGCGGACGGCTCGGGGAGCGGGGACTCCGGGGTCTCGATGGCCATGAGGACGTCCCGCACGTACGCGCGGGTCAGGCCGGAGAGGTGCACCGTCAGCTCGCTGCGCACGCCGCCGGGCAGCGGGCAGGGGTAGTCGGGGCTGACGGCGGCGATCCGAGGCCGTCCGCCCACGGCGACGAGCATGTTGCAGGCCAGGCCCATGTGGAACATCTCGTCGGTGACGATGCCGCGGATCAGGGTGGCCACCGTGTCCGACCGGTCCCGCACCGACCACCAGGCGCACAGGTACGGCGGGATGGTGGCGAGTTCCAGCTCCACGGCCACCTGCAGGGCCTGCCGCAGCCAGTCGGTACCGCGGGACGGCGCGGGAACGGCCAGCAGACGGGCGACCAGGCCGTGGACGGCGGCCACCGCGACGCCGGGGGCCGCCCCGGGGGCCGCGGCGGTCGCGGCCGCGGCTGCCGCCGCCTGCAACGACGGCGCGAGCGGGGCCGCCTGGGCGGCGGTGCCGAGGACGGCGGGGCTGACGGCGGCCAGCGCGGCCGACTTGACGAAGCCCCGGCGGTCGAGGGCCGCCGGCGGGGTCACGGCGGTCCCGTGCCCGTTGTCCTGGTCTTCCACCGGTTCCGTCACCCAGGTCTCCGTCCCCGAGAAGAATGGCGCGCGGGACACGGCACTGGTCGGACCCGCGAGGCTGGCGAAGCTATCAGCCGGGCCCCGGCCTCCGGGTCCGCGACGCCGCGCGTGCCGCGGCGCGCCGCCCGTGCGGCCCAACGGGTCCCTGGCGCGGCCCGCCGACGGGACCGGCCGCCCGCCTGACGTGGGCACCGTGACCGGCGCGGGTTCCGCGGCGCGCGCCGGTCACGGGCGTACGCTGCCCGGCGGCCCCTCCCCCACCAGAGGACGTCCAGGCATGCACGACACCGGCGACGCCACCGCGCTCGTGGTCATCGACATGATCAACACCTATGAGCACGAGGACGCCGAACTGCTGCTCCCCTCGGTGCGCGCGGCGCTGCCCGGGGTGCGGCGGCTGATCTCCCGCGCGCGGGAGGAGGGCGTGGACGTCGTCTACGTCAACGACAACTTCGGCCGCTGGCGCTCGCACCACCAGGAACTCCTCGACATCGCCCTCGACGGCCCGCACGCCGACCTGGTGGAGCCCGTACGCCCCGACGCGGACTCGCTGTTCGTCCTGAAGGCCCGGCACTCGATCTTCTTCCAGACCCCGCTGGAGTACCTGCTGGGGCAGTTGGGCGTGGGCCGCCTGGTGCTGTGCGGGCAGGTCACCGAGCAGTGCGTGCTCTACTCCGCCCTCGACGCGCACATCCGCCATGTGCTGACCGTCGTCGCGCCGGACGCCGTCGCGCACATCCACCGGGACCTCGCGGACGCCGCGCTGCGGATGATGGAGCGCAACATGGGCACCCTCGTCACGCCCTCGTCCGGGATCGCGCTGCGTGGCTGACTCCGGCTGCCGGGCCGTCACCTCCGGCACCCGTATGGGAACGCGCATTCGGGGCACCCGCACGTCAGGAGGTGCTGACGATGGTCCCCCTGACGGCCGGTCCCGAGGACGACGCGGACAGCGAGGTGGGACGGCTGCGCGCGGAGAACGAGCAGTTGCGCCGCGCGCTGGACAGCCGCGCCGTCATCGACCGGGCCGTCGGCATGGTGATGGCGCTGACGCCCTGCCCCGGGGACGCGGCCTGGGCGGTCCTCGTCCGCGCCTCCCAGTACGGCAACGTCAAGCTCCGCGACGTCGCGGCCGCGCTCGTGGCGAGTGCGGCGGGCCGGCAGCTGCCGGCGGACGTCCACCACGCCCTGGTGCGGGCCCGGCGTCCCCGGTCCGCCCGGCCGCCTCGACCTCCTCGCGAAGCCGGCGGCAGGTGCGGGTGATCAGCCGGGAGACGTGCATCTGGGACAGGCCCAGCTGGTCGGCTATCTGGGTCTGCGTCATGTCGCGGAAGAACCGCAGGTAGAGGATCTGCCGTTCACGCGGGGGGAGTTCGCGCAGCCGCGGGGCGACGGCCACACGGTCCACGACGAAGTCCAGACAGGGATCCTCGGACCCCAGGGTGTCGAGGAAGGTGCGGCCCTCCGCGCCGGGGGCGGCGAAGTCCAGGGAGGCGGGGGCGAAGCTGTCGAGGGCCTCCATGGCGGCCAGCACGTCCTCCTCGCTCATCCGGGCGTGCGCGGCGATCTCGGCGACGGTGGGGGTGCGGCCCCGCGTCCCGAGGAGTTCGTGGCGCACGGTACGGACCCGGCTGCGCAGTTCCTGGACCCTGCGGGGGACGTGCACACCCCACATGTGGTCACGGAAGTGGCGTTTGACCTCACCCACGATGGTGGGGACGGCGAAGCTCTCGAAGGCGCTGCCGCGTGCGGGGTCGTAGCGCCGTACGGCCTTCACCAGGCCGAGCGCGGCGACCTGCCGGAGGTCCTCGGCGGACTCCCCGCGGTGCCGGAAGCGGCGGGCGAGCCGTTCGGACATCGGGATCCAGGCGATGACGACCTGCTCGCGCAGGGCCTCCTTCTCCGGTCCCTCGGGGAGGGCCGCGATCCGCCGCTGGGCCTCCGCGGTGTCCGGGGCGTCCTCGTGCGGACGCGTACGGGCACCCGGCGGCGGGTGCGGCGGGGAGTGCGGATGCGGATGCCTGGTGCGGGGCTTTCGGGCGGCCATGGTCGTCCTGCGCCTTCCTGCGGGGTCCGGGGACGCGCCGCGCAGGGCGTGCCGTACGGAAGGGCACGCTCCGCGCTCAGGGGGCCCTGCCGGGGCGCCCCGCGCGTGCGTGCCTCCGTTCCGAAGCACGGGGATCGCCTGCCCCGGAAGGCACCGCGCAAACCCGGTAAGGCGGCGCGGTGGTGATTGCCCGCCGGCATCCGGTGGCGACCGGGCCCGGGGACGGGGGCCGGTGACGCCGTTCCGCCATCCGGGGACGGGCCCGACGTCAGCCGCAGGACACCCGCAGGTCGCGCGGGCAGGGCATGAAGAAGCGACCACACCTGCGGACAGGCGCACGACGCGCGGGGGCGACCGGACCATGGGCATCACGACCACGACGACTCCACACCTCCTGAGCGGCGCGACCCTGCGCCGCATCGCCTGCCTGGCCCCGATCGCGCTGGTCGGGTGGTGGGTGGCCCGGCACTGGCGGCTGATCGCCGACGGGGGCCGCGGACTGCTGGACGCCGATCGCGGCTGGCTGCTGGCCGCCGTCGCGGCGACCGGACTGGCCTGGGTGGCGGTGTCTTTCATGCGGCAGGGCACGGTCCTGGAACGGCTGCCGGCGGGACGGCTGCTGGCGACGCAGTTCGCCGCGGGCACCGCGAACCACCTGCTGCCCGCCGGCATCGGGGCGAGCGCGGTCAACCTGCGCTTCATGCGGGCATGCGGCCTGCCGCCGGCCCGGTCGGCGGCGGCCCTCGCGCTGTACTTCCTGGCCGAGTGCGTGGGCCGCGGGACGCTGCTGGCGGTGCTGCTCGCCGTATTCCCGCACGCGCTGCGACTCGACGGGCTGCTGCCGGACGGCGTCTCCGTACCGGTCGGCCCGACGGCGGGGGCGGCGGCCGGGGTCTGCGCGGTCGTCACGGTCGCGCTGGTCGCCGTGCCGCGGCTGCGGCGGGTGGCGCGTACCTTCCTGGCCACGGCGTTCACCGACGCGCGCACGCTGCACGCCCGGCCGTCGAGGGCCCTCGCGCTGTGGGGCGGCTCGCTCGCCTTCCCCGCCCTGCAGGCCGCGGGCCTCGTCGCGGTCACGATGTCCCTGGGCGTCCCGGTGCCGTTCGCCCATGTCGCCCTCGCCTACCTGGTGGCCAGCGTCGCGGCGGCGGCACTGCCCACTCCCGGTGGCGTCGGCTCCGTCGACGCGGCCCTCGTGGTGGCCCTGGTCGCCACGGGCGCCCCGCTCGCCGCGGCCACCTCGGCCGTGCTCGGCTACCGCATCGTGACGGTGTGGCTCCCCCTCGTCCCCGGCGCGCTGGTCCTGGGCGCGCTGGTCCGCAGGAAGGTCGTCTGACCCGCGGTCCCACCGGCCAGAACCTCGTGGTGACGGGCGGGCCAGGCATGCCACGCTGGGCGCTGGAAACGGGGCGCGGGAGGGCGGAACGCTGGAGCTGCACGAGTACGCGGAGCTGGACGCGACCGGGTTGCGGGAGCTGATCCGCTCCCGGGAGGTCGGTGCGGGCGAGGTGGAGGCCGTCGCCCGCAGGGCACTGGAGGCGGCGGGGGCCGAGCTCAACTCGCTGACGCTGCCGCTGTTCGACCCCGCTCCCGCGTACCGCGAGGGCGGGCCGTTCGGCGGGGTGCCCTTCGTGGTCAAGGACGGCGGGCCGTTCCTGCGGGGGGTGCCCTTCACCCTGGGCAGCCGCGCGCTGCGCGGTGCCGTGGCGGACGCCGACCACGATCTGATGGCCCGGTTCCGGGAGGCCGGCCTGGTGGCGCTCGGCCAGAGCACCGCGCCGGAGTTCGGGCTGAGCTTCGCCACCGAGCCGGTCCGGTACGGGCCGACCCGCAGCCCCTGGGACCCGGCGCGTGGGGTGGGCGGTTCGAGCGGCGGCTCGGCCGCGCTGGTCGCCGCGGGGGCCGTGCCGCTCGCGCACGCCAACGACGCGGGCGGTTCGATCCGCATCCCGGCCTCCTGCTGCGGGCTGGTCGGGCTCAAGCCGAGCCGGGGACGCACCCCGTGCGGGCCGCTCGCGGGCGAGGCGGCGTTCGGGCTGCAGGTGGAGTTCGCCGTGACCAGGACGGTACGGGACACCGCGGCGCTGCTGGACGCCGTGAGCGGGCCCTCGTACGGCGACAAGTACCCCCTCCCGGCGCCCCCGGTGCCGTACGCGCGGGTGGTGCGCACCGACCCGGGGCGGCTGCGGATCGCCGTGACCACCGCCGCGTGGACGGGCACACCCGTGGACGCGCAGGTCGCCGCGGTCACCGTCGACGCGGGCAAGGTGCTGGAGTGGATCGGGCACCACGTCACCGAGGACGCGCCGCGCCTGGACGCGGACGACCTCGTGGAGGCCACCGCGCTGGGCGCGTTCGCCAGTGGCGGCGCGCTGCTGCGGGCGGCGCCGCGCATGGACCGCTCCTTGCTGGAGGCGGTGTCGCGGGCGGTGCTCGCCGAGACCGAGGCGTGCACGGCGCTCAAGCTGATGGCGGCGATGGACGCGCAGCACCGGGTGACGCGGGCGGTGGGGCGCTTCTTCGCCGGATACGACCTGCTCGTCACGCCGACGTTGGGCGCGCTCCCCGCGCCCCACGGCACCCTCGACCACGACGACCCCCGGCACACGGTGCGCTCGTGGCTGCGCGAACTGTTCGCGTACGGGCCGTTCACGGCGGCCTTCAACGTCTCGGGACATCCGGCGGTCAGCCTGCCGCTCGGCCAGAGCCGCGAGGGACTGCCGGTCGGGGTGCAACTGGTCGCCGCCCAGGGCCGGGAGGACCTGCTGCTGGGCGTGGCCGCGCAGCTGGAGCAGGCCGTCCCGTGGCGGGACCGCAGGCCGCCGTTCACGGTGGGCTGAGCCCCTCCCCGCCGCCGGGGCGGCCGGCGCTCAGCTGCTGCTCGGGCTGGTGCCGGTGCCGTTGGTGGGCGGGAACGCGTAGACGTGGTCCGGGGTGACGATCTTGGTGATCGCCTCGGCGAAGAGGCTGCTGGGCTCGCTGCCGCCCACGGCGGTGTCGGTGTTGAGCAGCACGACCATGGTGGCCTTGGCGGCGGGCAGGTACACGGCCGTGCTCTGGTAGCCGGGCAGCGAGCCGTTGTGCCCGACCCAGCCGTGGTTGTCGAAGAGGCCGATGCCGTAGCCGATGCCCGGGTACGAGGTGGGGAGGAAGGTCGTGCGCTGCGCCTGCGTCGCCTTGGCGAGCAGGGTGCCGTCGGCCACGATGCGCGCCCAGGCCCGCAGATCCTGCTGGTCGGAGATCATGGCGCCGGCCGCCCAGGCCCAGGAGGGGTTCCAGTTGGTGGCGTCGGCCTCCTTCCCGTCCTTGGTCTGGCGGGTGTAGCCGCGGGCGTGCGGGTTCGGGAAGGCGCGTCCCGCGGGCAGGACGGTGTGCTTGAGCTTGGCCGGATCGAGCACATTGCGCTGCAGGTAGTCGCCGAACGGCAGGCCGCTCGCCTTCTCGATCACCAGGCCCAGCAGGACGGTGTTGGTGTTGGAGTACTGGAAGCGCGAGCCCGGACCGGACGGCGAGGGGTGCTGGAAGGCGTAGGCGAGGAGTTCGGCGGGGACGAACTCCCGCTCGGGGTCGGCCTTGAGGGCCTTCTGGAAGTTCGGGTCGTCGGTGTAGTTGTAGAGCCCGCTGCGCATCTCGGCGAGTTGCCGCAGGGTGATGCCGTCACCGCCGGGCACGCCGTCCACGTAGCGGGAGACGGGGTCGTCGAGCCGGACCTTCCGCTGGTCGACCAGGGTCAGCAGCGCCGTCACGGTGAAGGTCTTGGTCTCGCTGCCGATCCGCATGTAGAGGTCGGGCGACATGCGCGCCTTCGACTTCCGGTCGGCCACACCGAGTGCGCGCACGTAGGAGCCCTTGCCCGCGGCCCACAACCCGACGCTCACGCCGGGCACTCCGGTCCTCTTCAGGGTGTCCTCGAGCGCGCCGTCGAGCTTTCTGACGACCTCGCCGGAGAGCGCCGGGAAGTTCCCGCCGGCGGGCGAGCCGCTGGGGGAGGCCTGTGCGGGGGATGCCTGTGCGGGGGAGGCGGACGCGGGGGAGGCGGAGGACGGGCCCGCCGTCCGGCCCGGCTCCTCGGCCCGCGCCACCGGCGAGGCCGGCGCGGACGTCGCCGACCGCGGGCGCTCGGGGGAGCCGGTGGTGTCCGCGGGCCCGCCGCACGCCAGGGCCGTGGGGAGCGCGGCGGCGGCGAGGACCGTCGCGACGGCCCTCCGCACGGTGCTGCGGAACCTGGGTGGGCGGGCGCACGGGTGCGTCATGTCGGTGTCCTTCGGCCGTGGGGACGGGACGGGATCGAGCGGGGCGGGGCCGGGCTGGGCTGGGCTGGGCTGGGCTGGGCTGGGCGAGGGCACGCCATCGCGAACGTAAGCCGACCGCCGCGGTGCGGCGACCGGACGGCGGGTGCCGCGCGTCCGGGCGGGTGACGGCCGCCGTGGGAGCGGGTCTTGACGGTGCGTCGGCTCATTGGTTGAGTGGCTCATCCACTGAACCATGGAGGTGTGATGGAAGCGCTGCCGCGCACGTCGATCGTGGACGTCCTGGAGGACCGCATCCGCGAGGAGATCCTCACCGGCCGACACCCCGCGGGGAGCCTGCTGCCGCCCGAACGCACACTGGCCGAGGGGTACGGCGTCACCCGGACCACCCTCAAGCACGCCTTCGGGCGGCTGGTGCAGGCCGGACTGCTGGAGACGCGGCACGGCGTCGGCACCCGGGTGCGGGACTACGAGCGCCTCGGCGGCGCCGACCTGCTCCCCATGCTCGTCCGGCACGACGCCCGCTGGCTCTCCGAGATCTTCGAGGTGCGGCGCGGGGTGGGCGCCCTGATCGCCGGCGCCGCGGCGGACCGGGCGGGCGACGCCGCACGGACCCGGCTGCGGGAGCTGGTGGAGGCCGTACGCACGGCCGGGGACCCGGACGCGGTGCAGCTCGCGGACGCCGAGGTGCACCGGGCGCTGGCCCGCGCCACCGGCAACCGTGTCTACGCGCTCCTCACCAACACCCTCTTCAACGCGTACCTGCCGATGCGCCGGCACCTCGCGGGCCCCTTCCAGGACGCGGAGGAGGCGTACGGGCGGCTGGCGCCGGTGGTCGCCGCGGTGGAGGAGGGCGACGGCGCGGCCGCCCGCGCGGCGGCGGAGGCGTATCTGGCGGCGACCGAGGAGATCATGCGCGAGGGGCTGAGGTCGCGGTGAGCGCGGCACGGGGGACGGTCTTCGCCGAGACCATGACGGGCACCGTACGGCTGCGCGGGGAGGACCGCGAGCGGCCGGTGCGGCTGGAGTTGACGGCACGCAGCGAGGACCTGCTGCTGCCGCACCGCACGACCGCGGCCCTCGTCACCGGACGCCTGCGCGTCGCGGGCCGCGCCGACACCGCCGTCAGCGGCACGCTGGAGGTCTCCCCGCTGGCCCGGCGGCGCATCCACTACCGGCTGGAGTGCGAACTCGACGGCGGGCCCTGCCTGCTGGAGGGCTGGAAGTCCGTCACCCCGCGACGGCCGCTGGCCTCGATGACGACACTGCCCTTCACCCTCACCGCCGGGGACGGCCCGGAGCCGGCCGGCACGGGCACCCTGCGCTTCCGGACGGTGACCTCGCTCGCGCCCTTCCTGGCGAGCTTCCGCTTCCCGCGCCGGGACGACCCCCGGGCGCAGTGGGCGCCACGCTGGGACGGCACGGCGGGCCGCACCGAGGTCTGGTACACCACGGCCACCGACCCGGCGACGGGCACCGGACTGTGGTTCCACCACGAACTCGTCGCCCCCGCCGGCGGCTCCCCCGCCTTCGCCCACGGCTGGGCCGCCGTCTTCCCCCCGAAGGGCGAGGGCCCCGTGGAGCACGCCCGCTTCGGCCCGCTGCCCTGGGACCCGGCGAAGGACCCCGGGGGCTTCACGGCGGACGGGGTCGAGGCCGTGCCCGGCCGGCTGCGGGGCACGGCGGGCGAGCTCTCCTGGGACCTCACCGAGGACGCCGGCGGCGAGCGGCCGCTGTACACCTTCCCGCGCTGGTCGTGGCGGCATCCGCTGCTGCCCGCCGCGCAGATCGTTCCGTCGCCCCGCGCCCGGTACACGGGCACCGTCCGCCACGGCGCGTCCGAAATCGCCCTGCGCGCCGCGCCCGGGGCCTCGGCCCGCATCTACGGCCACGGCAATGCCCGGCGCTGGGCGTGGCTGCACGCCGACCTCGGCGACGGCGACGTGCTGGAGGTCGTCGCCGCGGTCTCCACCCGCCCGGGCCTGGACCGGCTGCCGCCGCTGGTCTTCCTCAGGCTGCGCAAGGACGGCCGCGACTGGCCGCGCGGCGGTCTGCGCCCGGCCCTGGGGCGCGCCGGTCTCGGCCGCTTCACCGCCGACATCGGCCTGCCGCACTGGAGCGTGAGGGGCCGCGCGGGCGGGCGGCGGATCACCGTACGGGTCGACCAGCCGGACGAACGCACCCTCGCCCTCGACTACGCCGACCCCGACGGCTCCCCCGCCCTGTGCCGCAACAGCGAGACCGCCGACGCCCATGTGCTGCTGGAGCGCCGGGGCCGCGGCGGCTGGCGCACCGAGGCGGAATGGACGCTCGCCGGCACCGCCCACGCCGAAGTGGGCGAGCGGTGAGCGCGGCCGTCCGCGGCCTGGTGGCCGCGCTGCTCGCCGACGCGGGCGACGGCGGCTGGCCCGCGGGGGTGCCGCGCCGGCTGGACGGCCTGCTGGCGGCGATGCCCGCGCGGACCCGGCACGGCTTCCGCGCCGCGGCGGCCGCGGTGGACGCCTACGCGGCGGCGCGCACCGGCCGGCGGCTGGACCGGCTGGGCCCGGGCGAGCGGGAACGGGTGCTTGCGGGGCTCGCGGCTCGCCCCGCGCTGCTGCCCCTGCTCGACGTGGTGAAGGTGCCGGTGCTGCTGGCGGCGGGCACCGAGCGCCTGATGGCGGAGCCGCCCCGGGCCGCGGCGCCCCCGGCGCCGCAGGACCCGCCGCTGGACTGCGTGCCCGCCGGCGAGTGGCCGGACCGCTCCCGCGCGGACGCCGTCGTCGTCGGCTCCGGCGCGGGCGGGGCGATGGCGGCGCGCACCCTGGCCCGCGCGGGCCTGCGGGTGGTCGTCCTGGAGGAGGGCCGGCGGCACACCACGGCGGAGTTCGGACGCCGGGCCCCGCTCGACCGGTTCGCCGGGCTGTACCGCGACGGCGGCGCGACCATCGCCTTCGGCAACCCCCCGGTGGTCGTGCCGACCGGGCGCGCCGTCGGCGGCACGACGGTCGTCAACTCCGGCACCTGCTACCGCACTCCGGACCGGGTGCTGGCCCGCTGGCGCGAGGAGTACGGGCTCGGGGACCTCGCGGACCCGGTGGCCTTCGGCGCGCACCTGGACGAGGTGGAGCGCACCCTGCGGGTGGCCCGCCAGCCGCGGGACGTGCTCGGCCGCAACGGCGCCCTCGCCCTGCTCGGCGCGGACGGTCTCGGCTGGCGGGCCGCGCCCCTGCGGCGCAACGCCCCCGGGTGCCGGGGCTCGTGCCAGTGCGTGGTGGGCTGCCCGTCCGGGGCGAAGCAGAGCGTCCAGCTGTCGGTGCTGCCGCAGGCGTGCGCGGCCGGTGCCCGGATCGTCACCGGCGCCCATGTGCGGCGGGTGCTGACCGAGCCCGACCGGCCGGGCGGCCCGCGCGCCTGCGGGGTGGCGGTACGGCGGCCGGACGGCAGCGAACTGGAGATCCTCAGCCCGCTGGTCGTGGTGGCCGCGGGCGCGCTGCGCACTCCCCCGCTGCTGCGCCGCTCCGGCCTCGGCGGGCACCCTCGGACCGGCCGCAACCTGGCCGTGCACCCCGCCACCAGCGTCGCCGGGCGGTTCGCCGACCCGGTCGCGGACGGCGGGCCCTCGGTGCTGCAGAGCGTCGGAGTGGAGGAGCTGCACGAGGACGGCATCCTCCTCGAGGCGACCGCGCCGCCGCCCGGCATGGGCTCGTTCGTGCTGCCGGGCGTCGGCCGGGAACTGCGCGCGGAACTGGAGGACTCCGGACGGCTGGCCACCCTCGGCGCGATGATCGCGGACCGGCCCGGCGGACGTGTACTCGGCCGCGAGGGCACTCTGCTCCGCTACGACCTCGACCCCCGCGACGGCCGCCGTCTGCTGCGCGCCGTCCGCGCGATGGGCGACCTGCTCTTCGCGGCCGGGGCCGAGGAGGTCCTCACCGGCGTCCCCGCCGCGCCGCGGGCCCGTACGCGGCGGGAGTTCGCGGCGGCCCTGGAGGGGGTCACGGCACGGCAGCTGCACCTGTCGGCCTTCCACCCCACGGGGACGGTGGCGCTGGGCGCGGACCCGCAGGTGGCGCCCGCCGACCCCGCGGGCCGGCTGCGCGGCGTCCACGGGGTGCTGATCGCCGACGCCTCGGCGCTGCCCAGCTGCCCCGAGGTGAACCCGCAGCTCAGCATCATGGCGCTGGCCCTGGCGGTCGGCGAGGGCGCGGTGCGGGCGGCCGGCTGAGGATCAGCCGGTCCGGAGGACCGCGCAGGTCGTCGTGCCGTGGGCGTAGCGCTTCCCGTCGGCCGCGCCAGTCACCCGCGCCTCGGCGGTGGCCGTCGTCCGTCCGACGTGGAGCGCCACCCCCTCGCGGCGCAGCGCGGCCGCGCCGGGGAGCACCGGCCGGATCAGGTGCACCCCAACTGCACGGTGGTGTAGGCGGATCCGGCCGGGAGCCGGCTCATCACGGCGGAGCCGCGAGCGGAGTCCAGCAGGGTGGCGAGGAAGCCGCCGTGCACCGTGCCCATCGGGTTGAGCAGGTGGTCCCCGGGATCGCCCTCGAAGACCGCGCGCCCGTCGCCGACCTCCACGAGGCGGAAGCCCAGGGTGCTCATGATCGAGGCCTCGGGGAAGCGGCCGTCGATGGCGCCCTGCAGGACCTCGCGCCCGGTCATCTCCAGCACTTCGGGGGTGGGTTCGGGGCGCGGCTCCCAGGTGTGGGTGCGCGAGCGGGTGGCGGTGGCGGCCTCGTACGTCGTCATGGCACCGACGCTAGGCGTCGGACCGGGTCACCGGGAGTGGCGCATCCGGCAGCTTGGATACCGTTCCCGACAGCGGGCCGGACACCACTGCGGGCACGGCGGGCGTGGGGTGGCGCAGGTCGAAGGCCGGCGACTCGGACCGGATGCGCGGCAGGGAGCGGAAGTTGTGGCGTGGCGGCGGGCAGCTCGTCGCCCACTCCAGGGAACGTCCCCAGCCCCAGGGGTCGTCGGTCCCGACCGGCTCGCCGTACCCGGCCGTCCGCACGAAGCGGCTGCCGCGCCCGCGTCCCGCCGGACCGCGCGCCGGCCGGGCGGCCTCGTCGCGGGCCCGGCCGCGGTCGCGGCGGCCGTGGCGGCCGTCCTGGTCCTCGTGCTCTCGGGGGCCTTCACCCAGGACCGGCCCGAGTACCGGGTGAAGGCCGGAGACGTCATGTCGTACCAGGCCTGGATTGACTGACGGCGGCGCGCCGTCCGGGCGGCGAAGGGGCGGAAGGCCTCGTCCGCGCCGGCTCGGCCCCCGCCCCCTCCCCCGGGGTCAGCGCGCGGCCAGGACCGCCAGGCGCGCCGCCGACGTGCCCAGCCCGGTCGGCCCGGTGGTCAGCCGGGCGCCGACGCCCCCCACCGGGCGGCGCAGTTCCGCCTCGTCGTAGCGGCGGCAGCCGCGGTGCCAGACCAGGATGCCCGCGAGCCAGTTCTGCAGCTCGCGCACATAGCCGTCCAGCACGGCCCGCGCGTCAGCGCCGAGGGCGAAGTCGTCGTACAGCACGGGGAGTTCGTTCTCCGCGACATGCTGGAACTGACGCATCCGCCCGGTCATCAGGTCGTGGACGACGGCGAGCGAGGCCTGCTCGTCGCAGTCGAAGAAGTTCTGCACGACCAGCAGGGCGTTGTGGATCTCGCCCTCGTACTCGATCTCCTTCCGGTACGAGAAGACGTCGTTCATCAGGCAGGCGTAGTCGGCGGCGGCGTTCTCCAGCGACCGCATCGGCCCGCTGCGGTAGACCTCCTCCGGCACCCGCCTGCCGTGGCCCAGCCGGCACAGGCTCATCGTCAGGTCCGAACCGAAGGTGTGGCGGCGCATCTCCAGGTAGTCGACCGGGTCGGGGATGCGGTTCTGCGCCGCGTTGGCCAGTTCCCACTGCCAACTCGCGGTCATGCTCTCGACGGCGGTGCGGAAGCGGCGCCGCGCCTGCGGTTCCATCGCCCCGGCCGTCCGCGACCACAGGTCGGCCAGACTCCGTTCCAGGGCGGTGGCCGGGGCCGGAGCCGGGCTGCCGTCGACCGGCATGAAGGCCGAAAGCCGCTCGTTGGCCGCGCGGGCGCCAGCCAGATCGCGGGTGCGGCCGTACACGGCGGGGAAGTAGTCGTCGGCGTAGGTGCCCCAGGTGAGCCAGCCCGAGGTGAGGTCCAGCCCCTCGGGGGTCGCGTCGGGGTGGATGCCGGCCGCGCACAGCGGGAAGTCGAAGGCGACCAGCTTGTGTTCGTCCCACACGTGGGAGTGCGGTACCCCGGGTTGCGGCAGCAGCAGGCCCATCCGGTGTGCCCAGTCGACGACATGGCGCCGGGACGCGTCCAGATGCGGGCTGGACCTGGCCGTGAAGGGCATCAGGAAGTCGGGCAGCGGGATCGGCCCGGTGCTCCGTGGCGCATGGGTGAACCCGCGGACGCGTGCCGCCTCGGCGCGGCCGGTGGTCCGTACGGTCCCCGCCGACAGCCCGAGCCCGCCGGGCAGCGCGAACGGCGACCATCCGGCCTCCGCGCCCCCGGCCCCGGCCCCGGCTCCGTCTCCGGACCGCGCTCCGCCGCCGTTCATGTAGCGGCTGGAGCGCATGTGCCACTCATGGCCGCCGGACTGCCAGTCCTGCAGGCCCTTGACGTACGCCAGCACCCGCGCGCACTGCACCGGGTCGAGCGCGTGCTCGGCGAAGAGCGGCGGCAGCTCCGTGAGCACGGTGTTCTCGAACTGCTGCAGCCGGGAGGTCAGCAGGTCGTTGACCGACTCGGCGGCCTCCTGCGTCGAGCAGCCGAGGAAGGTCTCCAGGACCAGTACGCCGTTGCTGAGCTCGCCCTCCTCCTCGGTCTCCCGCTGGTACGAGAAGAGGTCGTTGCGCAGGTGCACCGCGTCGGAGAAGGCGTCCCGCAGCACGAGCAGCGGCCGCGCCCCGGCGACGGCGGCTGGCACCTCCGCTCCGGCGGCGTACTCCACCAGCCCCGCCGACCAGGGCGCGCCGCCGACCTTGCGGCGCATCTCGATGTACTCCACCGGGTTGGGCACCCGGCCCGCGTTGATGTTGGACAGCTCCCACAGGGACTCGTTGAGCAGGTGCTCGGTGCTCTCGGCGAAACGCCTGCGCCAGTCCGTGGACATGGCCGGCACCGTGCGCGCCCACAGGTCGGCGAGGCCCGCCTCCACCGGGTTCCGGGGCTCGGGCATGCCCTGCTCCAGGTCCATCGGCATGAAGGCCGGCAGCCGGTCCAGGTACGCCTTGCCGCCCTCGCGGTCCTGCGTGCGCTTGAACGCCTCCAGGAAGTGGTCGTCGAAGAAGAAGACCCACACGTACCAGTCCGTCACCAGGGACAGGGCCGGCCCGGAGCAGTCCGGGTGCGTGTACGCGCACAGCAGCGCGTAGTCGTGCGAGTCGAGGTCGCCGGTGTCCCAGATGCCCGAGCCCTCGAGCATCCCCATCTCCCGCGCCCACCCTCGGGAGTGCTCCCGGGCCTGCTCCACGTGGGGGTTGAGTCGCGCGGGGTGCGGCAGGTAGAAGTCGGGCAGTTCAAATGGCTGCGTCACTCGTTCAGCGCTACCCGGGGCCACGGGCCCTATCCGGCACGGCGGGCAACCCATACGAACGGGTGAAAACCCGCGGGAGAAGCCCCGGACGAGCGCGGGGGCCGGCCCGTATCCCGGGCCGGCCCCGCTCGTCCGCGGACCTCAGGCCCGCTTGGGGTGCTCCCCCCAGCTCCTGCACAGCGCCCAGATGACGAAGACGTCGATGGCGATGACGATGATCGCCCACACCGGCGTGTACGGCATCCACGCGAAGTTCACGATGATGTTGAACGCCGCCAGGGCGACACCGACGACCCGGGCCCAGTCGGGGGCGTTCTGCAGCAGGGCGGCGCCGACCACGAGGACCAGCACACCGAGCACGAGGTGGATCCAGCCCCAGGCCGTCAGGTTGAACTTGAAGACGTAGTCGCCGAGCCGGACCCAGATGTCGTCCTGGGCGATGGCCGAGATACCCTCGAAGATCATCACGACGCCGGAGACGATGAGCAGCACCCCGGCGAAGGTGGTACCCCCCGACGCCGGCCCCGAGTGACGGCGCTCGGTGACCGGCTGTGTCTGCTGGCTCATGAGATGGCTCCCGTCCCTCGGTGCCCGGACACGCTGCCCGGACACTCCACACGGTCCGCCCGGCCGCCCGGTACGGCCATCCGCGCTGCGCCGTCCGGGTGACCCGCGGGCGGCAAACCCCGGCAGGCGAGATCATCGGTGCATGGCAACGACACTCCACCTCGCCCAGCAGCCCGAGGCCGACGCCCTGCTCTCCCGCAGCCCGCTGGCGGCCCTGGTCGGCATGCTGCTCGACCAGCAGATCCCCATGGAATGGGCCTTCTCCGGCCCCTGGACCATCGCGCAGCGCATGGGCCGCGACGACCTCGACTGCGGGGAGATCGCGGCCTACGACCCCGAGGCCTTCTCGGAGCTGCTCTCGCAGAAGCCCGCCGTCCACCGCTACCCGGGGTCGATGGCCAAGCGGGTCCAGCAGCTGTGCCAGTACCTCGTCGAGCACTACGACGGCGACGCCGGGGCGGTCTGGAGGGATGTCTCCGACGGCCGCGAGCTGCTGACCAGGCTCAACGAGCTGCCCGGCTTCGGGAAGCAGAAGGCGCAGATCTTCCTCGCACTGCTGGGCAAGCAGCTCGGCGTGACGCCGGAGGGATGGCGCGAGGCGGCGGGCGCCTACGGGGACCGGGACTCCCACCGTTCGGTCGCCGACATCACCGGGCCGGAGTCCCTGGACAAGGTGCGGGCCTTCAAGCAGGAGCAGAAGCGGGCCGCCAAGGAGGCGAAGGCCGCTAAGGGGTCCTGACCGACCGCTATCGGCGGCGGCGCTTGGACGTACCGAACAGGGACCGGGTGATCTCCCGCCCGATCTGGGTGCCGATGGAGCGGGCCAGGGTCTGGAAGACCCCGCTGCCCATCACCTGCTCCCCCTTCCCCGTGTCCTCCCGCGGCCGCTCCCGGCGCCCGCGGCCGGCAGCGCCCGGCGGGGACGGCCGCGCGGGAGCCGGCGCCGGCCGTCCGGCCAGCCGCTCGTACGCCGATTCCCGGTCCACCGCCTGCGCGTAGCGCGCGTACAGCGGCGAGTTCGCGATCGCCGCGTCCATCGCCGCCGGGTCGGCGGGACCCATCAGCGACCGCGGTGCCCGCAGCCGCACCGCCGCGACCGGGGTGGGGGCGCCGTCCTCGTCGAGGACGGTGACCACGGCCTCGCCGGTGCCGAGCCCGGTGAGCAGTTCCTCCAGGTCGTACGGCGAGGTGGGGAAGGTGCGCACCGTCGCCTTGAGCGCCTTGGCGTCCTCCGGGGTGAAGGCGCGCAGCGCGTGCTGCACCCGGTTGCCCAGCTGGCCGAGCACCTCGGAGGGCACGTCCTTCGGGGTCTGCGTCACGAAGAAGATGCCGACGCCCTTGGACCGGATCAGCCGCACGGTCTGCGTGATGGCCTCCAGGAAGGCCTTGCTCGCCCCGGTGAACAGCAGGTGCGCCTCGTCGAAGAAGAACACCAGCTTGGGCCGGTCCAGGTCGCCGACCTCGGGCAGTTCCTCGAAGAGGTCGGCCAGCAGCCACATGAGGAAGGTGGAGAAGAGCTGCGGCCGGTCCTGCACGGCCGGCAGTTCCAGAACGGAGACCACGCCCCGCCCGTCGCCGTCGCTCCGCAGCAGTTCGGCGGTGTCGAACTCCGGCTCGCCGAAGAAGGCGCCCGCCCCCTGTGCCTCGAAGGCCGTCAGCGACCGCAGGATCACCCCGGCCGTCGCCGCCGAGACCCCGCCGATCCCCTTCAGCTCCGGCCTGCCCTCGTCGGAGGTGAGGAAGGTGACCACGGCCCGCAGGTCCTTCAGGTCCAGCAGCTCCAGGCCCTTGGTGTCGGCGTAGTGGAAGATCAGGCCGAGCGACTGCTCCTGCGTGGTGTTGAGCCCCAGCACCTTGGAGAGCAGCACGGGACCGAAGCTCGTCACCGTGGCCCGCAGCGGGATGCCCCGGCCCATGCCGCCGAGGGCGTAGAACTCGGCGGGGCAGCCGGCCGGGCTCCAGTCCTGCCCCACCTCGGCGGCCCGCCGGGCGACGCGGTCGCCGGGCACGCCCGGGGCACAGATGCCGCAGACGTCTCCCTTGACGTCGGCGAGGAAGACCGGCACGCCATGCGCGGAGAGCTGTTCCGCGACGAGTTGGAGCGTCTTGGTCTTGCCGGTCCCGGTGGCGCCCGCGACGAGGCCGTGCCGGTTGAGCACCGCCAGCGGGACGCGTACGGGCGCCTCGGGCAGTGCCCGGTCCTCCCAGAGCAGGGCGCCGAGTTCGAGGGCCGGACCGGTGAAGGCGTACCCCTCGGCGATGGCCCGGGCGGTGCCGGGTGGGCTCGGCGTGGTCATGGGCTGCTCCGCTGCTCCCGCTATCACCGTATTTGCCCACCATCGCACTCCTGCGCCGTTGCTGCGCCCGTACGCCCTTGCCCGGTAGGCTTTCCGTGTGATCTTCAAGCGCATCGGAAACGGGCGGCCGTACCCCGACCACGGCCGGAAAAGCACCCGTGAATGGGCGGACGTCGCCCCACGTCCGGTACGCCTCGACCAGTTGGTCACCACCAAGGGGCAACTCGACCTGGAGACACTCCTCGCCGAGGACTCGACCTTCTACGGGGACCTGTTCGCGCACGTCGTGAAGTGGCGGGGCGACCTCTACCTGGAGGACGGGCTCCACCGGGCCGTGCGCGCGGCGCTCCAGCAACGCCAGGTGCTGCACGCCCGGGTGCTGGAGATGGACTGACCTCCGCACCGCTCGGCCGGGCCCGCCTCCACGGGGGACGCCTTCGCCCTTTCGGGTTCAACTCCCCCCCATTGGCCCCGATTGGTTGATCGTTTAGTAGGCCCGGCCGCCCGATCGCACTACGCTGCGCACATGAGCATGCTGACGCCCCCGGGCATGGGCGGAAAGTACCGGGTCACCGGGAACCAGTACCCGCGGATGCGCCGCCCCCGGAGCAAGGTGCGCATCGTCGCGGTCGTCGTGACGACCGTCGCCGTGGTCGGCCTGGCCGGCTGGGGCACGCTCCAACTGGTCGACGTCTTCGGCGGCAAGTCCACGCCGGCGAAGAACACGGCCGCCCAGGCCGAGAACGCCGCCAAGGAGCGCACCTGCAAGGCCGCGGCCGCCCCGGGCTCCGCCTCCGCGGCACCCATCGCCTTCCCGGAACCCGGGGAGGTGACGATCAACGTGTACAACGCCACCGCCAAGGGCGGCCTGGCCAAGGACACCGCCGACGAGTTCGCCGCGCGCGGCTTCAAGGTGGGCACCTTCGGCAACGCCGACCCCGAGTACGACCGCAAGGTGAAGGTGGCCGCGCTGCTGATCGGTGGCCACGGCCCCAAGGCCGAGGCCGCGATGAAGCTGGTCGCCGCCCAGTTCAAGGGCACCACCACGCTCAAGCCCGCGGCCGCCGGCTCCAAGCGCGCCACCGGCACGGTGGACGTCATGCTCGGCAAGGGCTTCACCAAGCTCTCCGGCGACAAGGCCGTCGAGAAGGCCCTCGCCGCCCTGGCCCGCCCCAGCGCGGCGCCGAGCGCCGGAAGCTGTTAGCCCGGCGGCACGGCCGTACGACGGAACCGGCCGCCGGGGCGTGACGCCCCGGCGGCCGGTTTCCGTACGTCGTGGGACGGCGGCGTCAGCCGGCCGTGCCGTAGAGGCGGTCGCCCGCGTCGCCCAGGCCCGGGACGATGTAGCCCTGCTCGTTGAGGTGGTCGTCGACCGCCGCGGTGACCACGGTGACCGGCTTGCCCGCCAGCGCGAGCTCCATCGCCTCGACACCCTCCGGCGAGGCCAGCAGCACCACGGCCGTCACGTCGTCGGCGCCCCGCTCGATCAGCAGGTCGATCGCGGCGATCAGCGTGCCGCCGGTGGCCAGCATCGGGTCCAGGACGTACACCTGCCGCCCCGACAGGTCCTCCGGCATCCGGGTGGCGTAGGTCTTCGCCTCCAGGGTCTCCTCGTCGCGGATCATGCCGAGGAAGCCGACCTCCGCGGTCGGCAGGAGGCGCACCAGGCCCTCCAGCATCCCGAGGCCGGCCCGCAGGATCGGCACGACCAGCGGACGCGGGTGGGACAGGCGCACGCCCGTGGTGTCCGCGACGGGCGTGCTGATGTCCACCTGCTCGGTGCGCACGTCACGGGTCGCCTCGTAGGCGAGCAGGGTGACCAGCTCGTCGGCCAGCCGACGGAAGGTCGGCGAGTCGGTGCGCTCGTCGCGCAGGGTGGTGAGTTTGTGCGCCACCAGGGGGTGGTCGACGACGTGGATCCGCATGTCCACGACTCTAACGTTCGGCCTGTGCACCGGCCTGCCCGGTCCGTGCCGCCGGTCAGGCTTCGAACCACCCGAGAGGGGGAATGCGTGCCCTTACGCCCGGACTGTCCCGGCCGGGCACGTGGATCTCTAGGGGTGGTGCCCCATGACGGAGCGCGGCAGCGACGCCGCCGGCGCGGACGACACGGGCGAGGCCCGTACGCAGCAGGAGCGCGACGCCGAACGCCGACGGCGGCGCGCCATGTTCCTGCGCGAACTGAACGAGGCCAAGGAACTCCGTGACCGCGTCCAGCCACGCCGGGCACGCGCGGCACGCGCGCGCCAGCAGATGCGGATGCGAACGTTCCGCTGGTAGTCCCCGGGCCGGCGCAATGCCGCCACATGGCGGGCGCCGACGGGGTCCCCGCAGGCCGCCGCGCGGAAAAAGCCGGAAGGCCTGGCACGCGGCACGCGCGGAAGACCCTTCGCAAAGCCGAGGTTTCTGCCACGATGCCGAGTGTGGGCGGGGAGCTGCGCCGGAACATTCGGCCCCCGCCCGTAAGTCCGGACGGCCTGAGACCTGTGGGAGAGTCACGGTGTACTTCGCCGCACTGCTCGCGCGCACCGAGGACGGTTGGGAAGCGCGCGAGACCGATCTCGACGATGTGGAAACCCTCGCCGACCTGACCGACTTGGCCCGGGCTGCTTCAGCCGGGGAGGATACGGTCCTGGTCTTCATCGAGCAGGAGGACGCCTGGTTCGGCGTCGTCCGCGTCGACGGTGAGGAGGACCCGCGGATCTACGTGTCCGACGCCGCCACGGCGGCGCGGAGCTCGTACGGGGAGATCCTGCTCACCGACGAACTGCTGGGGCGCGACCCCGAGGACCTGGACGACATCGTCGACCTCGACGGCACCGAGGAAGGTGACGCCGAGGACCTCGACGACGACGTGGTGCCCGGCCCGACGGAGGAGCACGTCCCCGTGGGCCCGCTCGGGGACGCCGAGCTCCTCGCGGACTTCGGCATGAGCGACAAGGAGCTGCTGGCCCTCAGCGGCGACGGCGCGCTGACCGGGGAGGCGCTCGGGGAGATCGCCGACTCGCTGGGCTGCGCCGACGTGCTGGAGGCGGTCCGCTGACCGGGACCGACCCGCTGCGCGAACCCTGGGTCTCCCCGATGCGGCTCGCCCTGGAGGAGGCCCGTCTCGCCCCGCGCACCGGCGATGTGCCGGTGGGGGCGGTGGTGCTGTCCCCGCAGGGCACGGTCATCGGCCGTGGCCGCAACGAACGCGAGGCGGTCGGCGACCCGACCGCACACGCGGAGGTGCTCGCCGTCCGGGAGGCCGCGAAGGCGCTCGGGGAATGGCGGCTGACGGGCTGCACGCTGGTGGTGACCCTGGAGCCCTGCACCATGTGCGCGGGGGCCGCCGTCGCCTCCCGGCTCGAGCGCGTCGTGTACGGCGCCGTCGACGAGAAGGCCGGTGCGGCGGGCTCCCTGTGGGACCTCGTCCGTGACCGGCGGCTCAACCACCGTCCGGAAGTGATCCACGGTGTGCTCGCCGAGGAGTGCGGTGAGCTCCTCACCCGCTTCTTCCGGACAAAGGATTTCGGAGCACCCCCGGACGTCCGCTAAGCTCTCTCTCGGTAGCGTGTCCGAGCGGCCTAAGGAGCACGCCTCGAAAGCGTGTGAGGGGGCAACTCCTCCGTGGGTTCAAATCCCACCGCTACCGCTCTGAGCTGGTGAGGGGCGGCATCCGGGAGATCTTCCCGGGTGCCGCCCCTCGTCCGTGTGTCCCGTGGCCGGTCCCGATGCCTCCGGCCGGCGTGCCGGTACCGCCGCCCGCCGCTTCCCACGGGCCGGCAGGGCGGCGATGATGATCGCCGGACCACGGCCACCCTCGGGGGAGACATGCCCACCCGCTCCGTCACACCGGTTCTCGCTCTCGCCCTCCTCGCCTCGCTCACCGCTTGCAGCGCCTCCCCCCAGCCGCCCCAGTCCCGGGGCCACGCCGCCCCCTCCCGGCCCCCGGTCACGCCGACCGCCTCACGTCCGGGCCCGGGCGACGTTCCGATGCCCCTCTTCGTCGGTGGCAGCGTCAGGGGAGCGATCGAGCAACTCGGCCCCGACGCCGACGTGCGGCTCTTCGACGCGAGCGGAAAGCACCGCACCGTCGGTGACGGCGAGGGATGGAAGATCTGCAGTGCGAGGCAGACTCCCGAGCAGCTCATCGTCTTCGGAGCGGTCATGAGGAACGAGAACTGCTGACGTCCGGTCGGCACGTCGGTCGCGCGCCGCGCTGCGGCAGTGCCCGGCATCGCCGTGCTTCCGGAAAGCGCTTGGGAAGGCGGCCCCTTGGCGGGTCCGGATCCCACCGCCGTCGCTCTGGGCGGGGGTTGCCTGAGGGTGACCGCACCGGACAGCGGGACCGTGACCGCACCGTCGGGCCACGGGTCCCGCCCTCACGAAGCCGAAGACCCCTCCGGACCGGGCGTTCTCGGCGTTTTCCGGCCTTCCGGACCGGCTGTGGCGAGCGTCACACACAGAGCGGGACGGGGTCGTGGATCACCCGCAAGGAGGCCTTCCGTCACCCGCCTGATTGCGCCATCCGGTGGATACACTCCAGCCATGGCGCAGGCGAAGAAAATCACCATGTACGTCATCGTGGCTTTCGTGCTCTATACGATCGTGACGTCGCCGGCCCGCGCAGCCGATCTCGTACAGATAGGCTTCCAGGGCATATCGGACGCCGCCAAGGGTGTCGGGGAGTTCATGACCGCGCTGGTCAACTGACCGGCCGGGAGCCGGTGAGGAGCACAGCACCGTGATACGCCATCTGGTCCTTTTCAAGCTCGACGCGGGCGTCGAACGCGACGACCCCCGGGTCGTGGCCGGCGTCGACGCCTTCGAGCGGCTCGGCGGGCAGATCCCCGAGCTGGCCTCCTGGGAACTGGGCTGGAACATCTCGGACCGCCCGATCGCCTACGACTTCGCGATCAACTCCTCGGTGGCGGACGCCACCGCACTCAAGACGTATCTGGAGCACCCCGCGCACCAGGCCGGGGTGGCGCTGTGGCGCGAGTTCTCCACCTGGGTGGTCGCCGACTACATGTTCGAGTGACGCCCCGCGGCGGCCCCTCGGGCCCCGCTCCTGACGCACAGCCCTCCGCCCGCCGGGCGGAGGGCTTTTTCATTGAGGGCCGCGCCTCACTTGCACACAGTCCACATGAATTGTGATGCTATGACCGCTTTTGCCGGATAGTGGACCGATGAGGAGTGGCATGTCCGTGTCGGCCCGACCCGCGTCACCATCGACCTCCGGAGACGGCAGCGGGACCGGCACGACGACCGGCGGCGAGACCGGCACGACGACCGGCGGCGAGACCGGTACGGCGACCGGTACGGCGAGCAACGGCAGCAGCGCCAGCTCCAGCGGCAGCGGCAGCGGCAGCAGGGGGAGCACCAACAGCAACGCCGTGGAGGCGCGGGCGCTGACGCAGGTGCTGTTCGAGCAACTGTCGGGTCTGGAGCCGGGCACCCCGGAGCACTCCCGGGTCAGGGCCGCCCTCATCGAGGTGAACCTGCCGCTGGTGCGCTACGCGGCCGCCCGCTTCCGCAGCCGCAACGAGCCGATGGAGGACGTCGTCCAGGTCGGCACGATCGGGCTGATCAACGCCATCGACCGCTTCGACCCCGAACGCGGGGTGCAGTTCCCGACCTTCGCGATGCCGACCGTCGTCGGCGAGATCAAACGTTACTTCAGGGACAACGTCCGCACCGTCCACGTCCCGCGCCGGCTGCACGAGCTGTGGGTCCAGGTCAGCGGCGCCATCGAGGACCTGACGGTGGCCCACGGGCGCACCCCCACCACCGCGGAGATCGCGGAGCGGCTGAAACTCTCCGAGGACGAGGTGCTGGCCTGCCTGGAGGCCGGGCGGGCGTACCACGCCACGTCCCTGGAGGCGGCCCAGGAGGGCGGCGACGGGGCGCCCGGGCTGCTGGACCGGCTCGGCTACGAGGACCCGGCCCTGACCGGCGTGGAGCACCGGGACCTGGTGCGGCACCTGCTGGTGCAGCTCCCCGAGCGGGAGCGGCGGATCCTGCTGCTGCGCTACTTCGGGAATCTGACGCAATCGCAGATCAGTGCCGAACTCGGGGTTTCGCAGATGCATGTGTCCCGGCTGCTCTCGCGCAGCTTCGCCCGGCTCCGATCCGCAAACCAGCTCGAATCGTAACCCTTACGGACTACCCACCCCTTGAGAAATAAGTCGACATGGCGCTACAGCGCGTTGCCGACATGTGACATTCTGCGGGAACCGCGTTTGTCGCGGTCCGGCCTCCGGTATTCCAGTGGAGGAACGAACCGTCGCCCGCGACACCCGTCCGCGACCTCAAGGGGGTGGCATGTCCGTAGAAGTGGGCAGTCCGAAGGTGCTGAACACCGACGCGCCGCACGATGCTCCTGACGGCAAGGCCATCGACACCGCCGGCACCGCCGTCGCCGACACCACCGCCGTCGACAGCACGATCGAGGCCATCGACACGAGCGTCGACACCCGCACGCTCTCCCGCTCGCTGTTCCTGCGGCTCGCCGAGCTGCCGGACGACAGCCCGGAGCGGGCGTACGTACGGGACACGCTCATCGAACTGAACCTGCCGCTCGTGCGTTACGCGGCGGCCCGCTTCCGCAGCCGCAACGAGCCGATGGAGGACATCGTCCAGGTCGGCACGATCGGGCTGATCAAGGCGATCGACCGCTTCGACTGCAACCGCGGCGTGGAATTCCCCACCTTCGCGATGCCCACGATCGTCGGCGAGGTGAAGCGCTTCTTCCGCGACACCTCGTGGTCGGTGCGGGTGCCGCGCCGGCTGCAGGAACTGCGGCTGGCACTGACCAAGACCAGCGACGAGCTGGCCCAGCGGCTGGACCGCTCGCCCACCGTCTCCGAACTCGCGGCGGCGCTCGGCGTCTCCGAGGAGGACGTGGTCGACGGCCTCGCGGTCGGGAACGCGTACACCGCGAGCTCGCTGGACTCCCCGCCCCCGGAGGACGACGGCGGCGAGGGCTCACTGGCCGACCGGCTGGGCTACGAGGACACCGCGCTGGAGGGCGTGGAGTACCGCGAGTCGCTCAAGCCGCTGCTGGCCCAGCTGCCCGCACGGGAGCGGCGCATCATCATGCTCCGCTTCTTCGCCAACATGACGCAGTCGCAGATCGGCGAGGAGGTCGGCATCTCCCAGATGCACGTCTCCCGGCTGCTGACCCGGACCCTGGCGCAGCTGCGCGAGGGCCTGACCGCCGAGCAGTAGGGGCGAGGACCGGCCGGCGGAGGACCGGCCGGTTCATTCCTGACGGTTCGTCAATACATTGACGGGACGGTGCACATACCGCCGGGCCGCCGGGGCGCGTCGGCCGCCGCCTCGGCGGCCGGCGTCTGCCTGGGCCTGGGGGCCCTCGCCGCGCTGGGCCCTGACTGCGAGGGCGACGGCGCGGGGCTACATGGCCGTCGGCGCCCCGGGACCGCGTGGCGGCCCCGGGATGAACGCCCCGCCCTCCGGTGACGTGGACCTCGTACCGCTGGACGGCCGTACGCCTTCGCCGTCCGCGCCCGGCCGCACGTCGCCCGCCGCTCCGGAGGCACCCCGCGCACCGGACGGCCGCGGCGGCTCCGCGCCGTCCGCGACTCCCTCCGGCGGCCCCACGGTGCGCCCGG
Source organism: Streptomyces sp. BoleA5 (assembly GCF_000373665.1). NCBI lineage: Bacteria > Bacillati > Actinomycetota > Actinomycetes > Kitasatosporales > Streptomycetaceae > Streptomyces > Streptomyces sp. BoleA5. The sequence goes on along the minus strand of NZ_KB892093.1, from coordinate 138,218 downwards.
CTCCCGGCGGTTCGGCCTCCTCCTCGTCCGCACCCGCCCCCGTACCCGCACCCGGCGCACCTGCGCGCCTGGGGGTGGGCGCGCTCCAGCGGGCGGCGGGCGCCCAGCGCTGGTGCGAGAAAATCACCGTCACCCTCGCCAACACCGGGGACCGCGCCGCGACGGCGGGCGCCATCACCCTCGGCACGCACGTCATCGACCTGCCGGGGGTCTACTGGGCCACGGTGCGGAGCACCCGCGCCGCACCGGCGCCGGTACCCGGCGGCGGCAGCGCGAAGGCGACCTGGAAGGTCTGCGTCGAGGCCTGGCGGGTGCCGCCATGCATGTCGAGACCCGGGACGTCTCGGTCGCGGACTCCTGACCGCCGGCCCGCCCCGGGCACGCGTCGGCGGGGGCCGGTCCGTCCCGGGACCGGCCCCCGCTTCCGCGGGAAGGCGTGGTGGTGCGCTCAGCCGGCCAGGTAGGAGCGGATCTGGCCGAGGCTGCCGGTGTCGGTGAGGAACCCGATGTGGGTCGTGCACGCCACCAGGTGGTTGTTCGCGCCGCTCAACGGGGTGCTGGTGTAGGGGATGATCACTCCGTCGCACGGCGAGTACCAGGTCGCGTAGACCGTGCTGCCCGGCGTCTCGTCACCGCTGCTGATGGTGCGGACGAAGGACGAGCCCGGGAGCATCTCGACGCAGGACGCGTAGATCACGCACGCCGAGGCGAAGGTGGTGCCGTGGTTCGCGCCCGCGACCGAGGCGACCCGGCGGACGGACGAGGTTCCGCCGAGCTGTGTGAGGTACCACTGGGTGACCAGGCCGCCCATCGAGTGGTTGACGATGTCGACCTTGGCCGCGCCGGTGCGGGCCAGCACCTGGCGCACATAGCTCGCCAGTCCCGCGGCGCTGGTCTTGTTCGACTGCGCCCAGTTGTACTCGTACGCGAAGAGCTCGCCGCGGCTGTAGCCGCCGGCCACGAAGACCGTCTCCGCGTAGTCCCAGTTGCTCGCGCTGCCGGTGTAGCCGTGCACGAAGACGACCGGGGTGTGAGTCGCGGCGTTCGCGGTGCCCGGCGCCACGAAGGTGCCGAGGCCGACGGCAGCCGCCACGGTGAGCAGGATCGCCCATATTCGTCGCATCTGAACTCCTTGTCGTGGGGGTCGACAGGAGTCTCGGAGCGAACCGCGGGCGGCGGACCGGTGGAATCACCAGTGTCGTTCCTGTCATGAACGGAACATGACGCACGGCCCTTCCCTCCCGATGGGCGCCAGCAGACACTGGCGTCATGGAGGCCGGACGGAGCGAACCCGCCGCGTGGCCGCCGGCGCTGTACGGCCGGGACCGCGAACGCACCCTCCTGGACGCCCTGCCGGGACCGGCCCCGCAGGGCGGGGGACGGGCGCTGCTGCTGCTCGGCGGACCGGGCACCGGACGCACCGCGCTGCTCGCCGCCGCGGCGCGCACCGCGGCGGCGGCCGGCGCGACCGTGCTGCGCACCGACGGGGTACGGGCCGAGGCACGGGTCCCGCTCGCCGGCCTCCACCGCACCCTGCTGCCGGTCGCCCCGCGCGTCCGGACCCTGCCGGGACCGTACGGCGCGGCGCTGGCCGAGGTCCTCGCCGGGAGGGAGCCCTTCGGGGGCGAACTCGCGCTGGGCGCCGCGCTGTCCGGCCTGGTGGCCGAACTCGCCCGCCCGGCACCGCTGCTGTGGTGCGTGGACGACGCGCAGTGGCTGGACCCCGCCACGCTGCGCGCGCTCGGCATGGCGGCGCGCCGCCTCACCGGTCTCGCCGCCGCCGTGGTGTTCGCCGCCGACGAGGCCTGCCCCGTCTCCGCCGCGCTGGAGGGCCTGGACGTCCTGCGCCTGGGACCGCTGCCACCGGACGCCGCGCGCCGCACGCTCGCCGACCGCTTCCCCGGGATGCCCCCGCACGGCTCGGACGCGGTCATGGTGCTCGGCCTGGCCGCCGGCAATCCGCTGGCCCTGGTGGAACTCGCCGGGGCGGCCGTGGACGGGCGGCTGCCCGAACCGCCCGCGCTGCCCGAGGGGAGCAGGCTGCGCGAGCGGCACCGGGAGCGCTTCCACGCGCTCACCCCGGGCGCCCGCGCCGTGGTGGCGCTGCTGCTCTGCGGCGGGCCGCTGGCCGTACCCGTGCTGGAATGCGCGGCCCGCCGCCGCGGGCCGGGCGCCGGCGCTGTCGAGGAGGCCCGGGCCCACGGGCTGGTCGAGGTGCGCGACGGGACGGCGACCGTGCCGGGACGGCTGCTGCGCGCCTCGCTGACCGGACTGCTCTCCCCCGCCGACCGGCTGGCCGCGTACGGGACGCTCGCCTCGGTGCTCGACCCCCCGGCCGCCCGGCTGTTCCGGGCGCTCCACCGGCTCGGCCGCTCCGCCGGCCCGTCACCGGGGCCGGAACGGGAGCTGGAGGCAGCGGCCGGGTCCGCCCGCCGGTCGGCCGGTCACGCCGCGGCCGCCGCCGCGTGGGAGCGGGGCGCCGAGGTCGCCGCCCGTCCGCGCACCCGGGTCCGCTGGCTGGTCGCGGCCGCCGCCGACGCCCAGGCCGCCGGGGACACGCGGCGGGCGCGCGGCCTGATGCGCCGGGCCGGAGCCCAGGGCGGACCGGCACCGGGCGGGGCACCGGGCGCGCTGGTCCGGGGCGAGATCGAACTGCGCGACGGGGTGCCCGCCGTGGCCTGCCGCGACCTGACCGCCGCGGTCGGCGGCTTCCCCGCCGACCGGCGCGCACCGGCCGTACGGGCCCTGATGCTGGCCGGCGAGGCGGGGTGCCTGACGGGCGACTTCGCCGCGTTCTTCGGCCTCGCCGACCGTGCCGGCGCCCTGCGCCGCAGCGACGACCCACCGGAACAGCGACTGGTCTTCGACCACTTCGCGGGACTCGCGGCGACCTTCCGGGGCCGGCACGACCACGCGCAGTGGGCGCTGCGCCGGGTGGTCCGGCTCGCCGAGACGCTGACGGACCCGGAATCCGCGATCTGGGCCGCCCAGGCCGCGTACACCCTGGGGGACGCACCGAGGGCGCTGGCCCTCGCGGCCTCGGCCGTGCACCGGGCGCGGCGGCAGGGTGCGGGCGCGCTGGTGCCGGCGGCCCTGGTCTACGAGGCCCTGTGCGCTCTGGCGCTCGACCGGTACGCCGCCGCCGGGGCCGCCGCAGAGGAGGGGCTGCGGCTCTCGGAGGCGACCGGCCAGCGCAACCTCGCCGTGGACCACCTCTCGGTGCTGGCGCTGCTCGCCGCGCTGCAGGGCGACAGCGCCACCGCCGGGCTGCGGTTGGCGGCCGCCGAACGCGCCGTCGCCGTACGGGGGCTGGGCCGTCCCGGGGCCTTCAACTGCTGGGTGTCCGCCTGCGCGGACCTCGCCGCGGACCGGCCCGCCGACGCGCTGTCCCGCTTCGCCCGCATGCGCGGCGGCGCGGGCCAGGTGAATCTGGCGGTCCGGGGGATGGCGGCGCCCCACTTCGTCGAGGCGGCGGTCCGCTGCGGGCAGCGGGCGAAGGCCGCGGGGGCGCTGCGCGCGTACGAGCACTGGGCGACGGCGAGCCGCAGCAGCGTCCGGCTGGCGCTGGCGCACCGCTGCCACGGGCTGCTGGCGGAGGACGACGCGAGCGCCGTGGCGCACTTCCGGGAGGCGCTGCGGCTCCACCAAGGAGACGACACCGTCCTGGAGATGGCCAAGACGGAGCTGTTCTACGCCTCCAGGCTGCGACGCACCCGCCGGCCCGGCGAGGCCCGCGGCCTGCTGCGCGACGCGGTGTCCGTGTTCCGGCAGTTCGACGCCCGCCCCTGGGCGGAACGGGCCGCGGCCGAACTGCGCGCCGCCGGTGACCGGGTGGGCCCGGTGGACCGGGAGCCCGGCGGCCGCCGGGAGCTGACGGCGCAGCAGACGAGGATCTGCGAGCTGGTGGCGCAGGGCGCCACCAATCGCGAGATCGCCGATCTGCTGCTGCTCAGCACGCGGACGGTCGAGTACCACCTGCGGAACATCTTCAGCCGACTCGGGGTGCGCTCGCGCGTCGAGCTGGCGTCGCTGTTCCGCTGAGCGGGGCGGGGCCGCCGGGCACCGGCGCACGACGACCGCCGGACGGCCGGCGACCGCCGGCGTCCGGTGTCGGTGGACGTGGTGTGGCGCGCCGGTCAGGCGACCGCGAACCAGACCACGGCGGCGATCACGACGACGGCCGCGATGACGCCGACGATCAGCCCGGTCTTGTTGCCGCCCGCGGCCTGGACCTGGGCGGGCTCCTCGTCGACGAAGGCGCGGAACATCTGCGTGTTGCCGGCCGGGTCGTAGTTGTTGTCAGGGGTAGTCATGGGGCAGGACCCTAGCGAAGTCGTGTCGGGCAGGTCACCCCAGGTCCGCCGTTGACGAGGGGAACAGCCGGGGAATACCGCTTGCCGCCGCCGCGTCCAAGTCCACATGGCACTCATCGGCAACTCTGATCTCGACGTCTCCCCCCTCTGTCTCGGCGGCAACGTCTTCGGCTGGACCGCGGACGAGGCGACCTCCTTCGAGGTGCTGGACTCCTACGCGGAGGCGGGCGGCAACTTCGTCGACACCGCGGACGTGTACTCGGCGTGGGTCCCGGGCCACAGCGGCGGGGAGTCCGAGACCGTGATCGGCTCCTGGCTCGCCAAGCGAGGCCGCCGCGACGACGTCCTCGTCGCCACCAAGGTCGGCTCCCACCCCGACTTCAAGGGCCTGAAGGCCGCGACGGTCAAGGCCGCCGCGGAGGAGTCGCTGCGCAGGCTGGGCACCGACCGGATCGACCTCTACTACACGCACTACGACGACCCCGAGACCCCGGTCGAGGAGATCGTCACCGCTCTGGACGGGCTGGTCCGCGAGGGCAAGGTCCGCCACGTCGCGGCCTCCAACATCAGCCCCGAGCGGCTGGCGGCCTCGCTGGAGTTCGCCGACCGCGAGGGCCTGACCAAGTACGTTGCGCTGCAGCAGCACTACAACCTGGTGGAGCGGGAGCAGTACGAGGGTCCGCTGCGCGAGGTCGTCCAGGCGCACGGTCTCGCCTCCGTGCCGTACTTCGGTCTGGCCCGGGGCTTCCTCACCGGCAAGTACCGGCCCGGCGTCACGGTGGACAGCCCCCGGGCGGAGGGCGCGGGCGCCTACCTGGGGTCGGAGCGCGGGCCGCGGGTGCTGGCCGCGCTGGACGAGGTCGCGGCCGCGCACGGCGTGGAGCCGGCGAGCGTCGCGCTGGCCTGGCTGCGGTCGCAGCCGACCGTCGTGGCGCCGATCGCCAGCGCCCGTACGCCCGGGCAGCTGTCCGCGCTGCTGGCGTCGATGGCCCTGGAGCTGACCGCCGCGGAGCTGGACCAGCTCACGAAGGCATCTGTCTGATCTGGACTGCGGCTTTCATCCGACGACCCGCCTCCTCGGCCGGAGGCGGGTCGTTCCTTTTGGAGGTTTTTACCCGAAAGAATTTGCCTGCAGCAACCAAACGTTTCTAAGGTTGCTTGAGGCAACCAACAAGAGTCGGGAAGCGAGGCGCCATGGCGACGCAGGAGCAGTTCGCGGAGCTCGCGAGCCAGCTGCGCGCGATCCCGGTGGTCGCCCGCGAACTCAGCCGGGCCTGTCCACCGCAGTGCCCGCCGGCGTCGCTCGGCGTGCTCTCGGTGATCAGCCGACACGGCGAGCTGCGGATGAGCCGGCTGGCCGAGCTGCTGGAGGTCGACATGTCCGTCACCAGCAGACACGTGGCCCACCTCGCCGAGCGCGGCTGGATCGACCGGCTGCCCGACCCGCACGACAAGCGGTCGCGGTTGCTGCGTCTGACCCCCGGCGGCGCGGACATGCTGCGCGCCGCCCAGAACCGGGTCGCCGAGGCGCTGGCCCACCACCTGAGGGACTGGCCGGACGAGGACGTCACCGAGTTCTCCCGGCTGCTGGACCGGCTGCGCAGGGACTTCGCCGCCGACTGCCGCCCCCGTACACACTCCACGACGTGAAGAGGATGACGATGGCAACAACCGCACCACCGACCGGTGTGCGGGGGACCGATGCCCACGCAGGACACGCGGCCCCCATGTCGCACCGGCAGATCGTACGAGCCCTGACAGGGCTGATCCTCGGCTTGTTCGTGGCGATCCTGTCGTCCACGATCGTCTCCAACGCCCTGCCGAGGATCATCTCCGATCTGCACGGCGGGCAGAGTGCCTACACCTGGGTCGTCACCGCGGCCCTGCTCTCCACCACCGCCACCACGCCGCTGTGGGGCAAGCTCTCGGACCTGTTCAGCAAGAAGCTGCTGGTCCAGCTGGCGCTGGTGATCTACGTGGTGGGCTCGCTGGTCGCGGGTCTGTCGCAGAACGCCGGCATGCTCATCGCCTGCCGTGTCGTCCAGGGCATAGGCGCCGGCGGTCTGACCGCGCTGACCCAGGTCATCATGGCCGCGATGATCTCCCCGCGCGAGCGCGGCCGGTACAGCGGCTACCTCGGTGCGGCCTTCGCCCTCGGCACCGTCGGCGGCCCGCTGCTCGGCGGCGTCATCGTCGACACCGACTGGCTCGGCTGGCGCTGGTGCTTCTACGTCGGCGTGCCCTTCGCGATCATCGCGCTGATCGTGCTGCAGAAGACCCTGCACCTGCCGGTCGCCAGGCGCCGGGTCAAGGTCGACTGGGCGGGTGCCTTCTTCGTCACCGCCGCCGTCAGCCTGCTGCTGGTCTGGGTCACCTTCGCCGGCGACAAGTACGACTGGATCTCCTGGCAGACCTACGCCATGACCGCGGGCGCGCTGCTGCTCGTCCTGGTCTTCGTCCTGGTCGAGTCCCGCGCGAGCGAGCCGATCATGCCGCTGCGGCTGTTCCGCAACAAGACCATCAGCCTGACCTCGGCCGCCTCGATGTTCGTCGGCACCGGGATGTTCGGCAGCACGGTCTTCCTCAGCCAGTACTTCCAGCTGGCGCGGGGCGAGTCGCCGACGATGTCCGGCGTCATGACCATCCCGCTGATCGCCGGCCTGTTCCTCTCCTCCACCGTCTCCGGCCTGATCATCACCCGCACCGGCCGCTGGAAGGCGTTCCTGGTCTCCGGCGGGGTACTGCTCACCGGCGGCCTCGCCCTGCTGGGCTCGATGCGCTCCGACACCCCGTACTGGCACCTGGCGCTCTACATGGCGCTGCTGGGCCTCGGCGTCGGCATGATGCTGCAGAACCTGGTGCTGGCCGTGCAGAACCAGGTGGGCGCCGCCGACCTCGGTGCCGCCAGTTCCGTCGTCACCTTCTTCCGCACCCTCGGTGGCGCGATCGGCGTCTCCGCGCTGGGCGCGGTGCTCGGCAACCGCGTGACGCACTACGTCGCGGACGGCCTGGCCGCCCTGGGCGTGAAGTCCGGCGGCGAGTCCGCCGGCGGCATTCCCGACCTGGGCACGCTGCCCGCCCCGATCCGCCACGTCGTGGAGAGCGCGTACGGCCACGGCGCCGGCGACGTCTTCCTGGTCGCGGCACCCGTGGCGTTCCTCGCGCTACTGCTGGTGATCTTCATCAAGGAAGTGCCGCTCAAGACCGCGAGCGGTCTGCAGCAGGCGGCCGGTGTCCCCGGCCACGCCGAGCAGACCCCGGCCGTACCGGCCCAGGCCTCCGCGGCCGAGACCCTCGCCGAGACCGCGGCCGAGACCGCCGAGGCGGTCAGCGTGGCCGCGCCGGTGGTCCCCCTGCCGGCCGAGGGCACCGCGATCCACGGCCAGGTGCGCGGCTCCGAGGGCGCGGGCGTCGAACGGGCCACGCTCACCCTGATCTCGCTCACCGGCCGCCAGCTCGGCCGCGCCTCCACCCGCGCGGACGGCGGCTACGAGCTGATCGCGCCCGGCGCCGGCTCGTACGTCCTCATCGCCGCCGCCGACGGCCACCAGCCGCAGGCCTCCACCGTGGTGGTCGGCGAGGAGCCCGTCCCGTACGACGTGGTCCTGGCCGGCACCAGCGGGCTCACCGGCACGGTGGTCGCCGAGGCGACCGGCATACCCGTCGCGGGCGCCATGGTCGTGGTGACCGACGTGCGCGGCGAGGTCCTGGCCACCGGCGGCACCGGGGCCGACGGCGCCTTCGGCTTCGAGGACCTGCCGGCGGGCGACTTCACCCTGGCCGTCAACGCCGCCGGCTACCGGCCGGCCGCGCTGCCGGTCGAGGTCGCGGGCAACGGCCCGACCCACGTCGAGGTCCCGCTCCGCGCCGGAGCCCGCCTGCAGGGCACCGTGCTCGGCGGCACCGCGCGGACACCGCTCCCGGAGGCCCGCGTCACGCTGATCGACGCGGCCGGGAACGTGGTGGCGACCGCCACCACCGGCTCCGACGGGGCGTACGCCTTCGGCGACCTGGACGCCGGCGAGTACTCGCTGGTCGCAAGCGGCTACCCGCCGGTGGCCACCCAGGTCACCGTCGGCAACGGCGCCGCGACCGGCCCCGAGGCCGGCTTCGACGTCGAGCTGAACCACCCCGAGGGGTGAACCATCGGCCGGTCCGTGCGCCGCGCAGACGCACGGGCCGGTGGACGGGGGACGAACGGGCCCGGCCGGGACGGCCGGGCAGGGGACGGCCAGGACCGTCCGGACCGGGCCCGGCCGGGGGAACACACCGAAGGCGAGCGAGGTACATGGACACGACGGCAGGAACCGGGCTGCGCGGGCGGATCCGGACGAAGGACGGCTGGGCGGTGCCGCACGCCGTGGTCACCGTCACCGACATGACCGGGCAGCAGATCGCGCGGGAGCCCGCGGACGCCCAGGGCGCCGTGCGCACCGCGGCGCTGGCCCCCGGCGCGTACACCGTGATCGTGACGGCCGTGGGCTACCGCCCGGCCGCCGCGACGGCACTGGTGACGGCCTCCGGCTCGGCGGACCTCGGGACACTGCTGCTGGACCGCGCGGGCGGCCTCGAACTGCCGCCGCCCGGACCGTGGACGATCGACCCGGCGCACTCCGAGGTCGGCGCGGTCGCCCAGCACCTGGGCCTGTCCAGCGTGCACGGCCGCTTCAGGACCTTCGCGGGCCGGATCGACGTCGCGGAGCAGCCGCTCGCCTCGTCCGTCGAGGCCGTGATCGACGCGGCGTCGATCGACACGGGGAACGGCACCCGCGACGAACACCTGCGCTCCGCCGACTTCCTCGACGTCCGCGAGCACCCGACCGTCACCTACCGCAGCACCTCGCTGGAGCCGGCCGGCGGCGACCGGTGGACCGTCCACGGGGAGCTGGCGATGCGCGGGGTCACCCGCCCCGTCGACCTGGACCTGGCCTGCCTGGGCACCGGCCCGGACCCCTGGGGCGGCGTGCGCGCCGCCTTCCGCGCCACGGCGGAACTGCGCCGCGAGGACTTCGCGATGAACTGGAACCAGGTCGTCCGGGCCGGCATCGCCACCATGGGGACCACGCTCAGGATCACCCTCGACATCCAGGCGGTCCAGGGGACGGCCCTCCCCGCCGTATGACCGCGGGACGCATAGGCTGCCGTCCATGGCTGCCAACATCGCGACCAACACCAGCGTCCAGCTCGATCAGCTGCTGGAATTCGTACGACCGCGCCACCGCGCACTGCTACTGACCACTCGCGCCGACGGACGCCCCCAGGGCTCCCCCGTCACCTGCGGGGTCGACGACGCGGGGCGCCTGGTCGTCTCGACGTACCCCGAACGCGCCAAGGCCCGCAACGCCCGCCGCGACCCGCGCGCCTCGGTCATCGTCCTGTCGGACGAGTGGGACGGCCCCTGGGTGCAGGTCGACGGCACCGCCGAGGTCATCGACTCCCCCGACTCCGTCGAGCCCCTGGTGGAGTACTACCGCAACATCGCGGGCGAGCACCCGGACTGGGACGAGTACCGCGCGGCCATGGTCAGGCAGGGCAAGTCCCTGGTCCGCGTGACCCCCGAGCACTGGGGCCCCATCGCCACGGGCGGCTTCCCGGCGCGACTGGCCCCCAAGGACTAGAGACGGCCCCGGCACGAGCGGCTCACAGCGCCTCGCCCGGTTTGATCAGGTAACCGGCGCCGCGCCGGGTGTGGATCATCGGGGGCCGGCCCGCGTCGATCTTCTTGCGCAGGTAGGAGATGTAGAGCTCGACGACGTTGGCCTGGCCCCCGAAGTCGTAGGACCAGACGCGGTCGAGGATCTGCGCCTTGCTCAGCACCCGGCGCGGATTGCGCATCAGGTACCGCAGCAGCTCGAACTCGGTCGCCGTGAGGTGGACGCCCTGGCCGCCGCGGCTGACCTCGTGGCTGTCCTCGTCGAGTACGAGGTCGCCCACGACCAGCAGTGAGTCCTGGCGGACGGCGGCCGCCCCCGCCCGGCGCAGCAGTCCGCGCAGCCGGGCCACGACCTCCTCCAGACCGAACGGCTTGGTGACGAAGTCGTCCCCGCCCGCGGTGAGGCCCGCGATGCGGTCCTCGACGGCGTCCTTGGCGGTGACAAACAGCGCGGGCACGCCGGGCAGCTCACGGCGCAGGCGGGCCAGGACCGCGGGCCCGTCCATGTCGGGGAGCACGACGTCGAGGACCACGGCGTCCGGTCGCAGCTCGCGCGCGGTGCGCAGCGCCTCGGAGCCGGTGCGTTCGGTGGTGACGTCCCAGCCCTCGTAGCGCAGGGCCATGGAGAGCAGGTCGGCGAGGTCGTTCTCGTCGTCGACGACGAGCACCCGGACAGGTGAGCCGTCGGGGCGCGTGAGGCCGGCGGCGGGGGAGGGAGACGCGGTCATGCCCGCATCCTGTGCGCCGCCCCTGAGAACACCCTTTCCGCCGTCTGTGATTTCCCTCAGAATCGCCTGTCGTCGCGGAAACTGCCGCGAGAAGCGGGCACACCACCCTGACGCGCCGCCGGCCGGGGAATGCGCGGGCCGCGGACCGCGTTTTACTGCGAAGGACGTCTAACTTCTTCGGACTTCACACGGACTTCGTGGCGGGAGAAGACCCATGAGCGACAGCCGGACGCCGGCGATCGGACGATACGGCCTGTGGAGCGCCGGGCTGCGCGACCCCGACCCGGCCCGGGCGGCCGAACTGGCCGAGACCGCGGCCGAACTGGAGGAACTGGGGTACGGCGCCCTGTGGCTCGGCGGCAGCAGCGGCGTCGAGCACGCGGCCCCCCTGATCGCGGCCACCTCCTCGATCACCGTCGCGACCGGCATCCTCAGCATCTGGCAGTACGAGGCCGGGGACGCCGCCGCCCGCCAGGCCGCGCTCGAGGCGGCCCACCCCGGGCGCTTCCTGCTGGGGATCGGCGTGAGCCACGCCCGCCTCGTCGAGCAGTACAAGCGCCCGTACGCCGCGATGACCGCCTATCTCGACGCGCTGGACGCCGCCGGTGCGCCGGCCGGCCGGCGGGTACTCGCCGCGCTGGGCCCGCGGATGCTGGAACTCGCCCGCGACCGCTCGGCGGGCGCCCACCCGTACCTGGTCACCGTCGAGCACACGGCCGAGGCCCGCGCCACGCTGGGCGAAGGACCGCTGCTGGCGCCGGAGTTCACGGTCGTCCTGGAGAGCGACCCGACGAGGGCCCGTGAGACCGCCAGGGAGATGCTCGCGTTCTACCTGACGCTCCCCAACTACACCGGCAACTGGCTGCGCCTGGGCTTCGACGAGGACGACCTCGCCGACGGGGGCAGCGACCGGCTGGTCGACGCGCTCTTCGGCTGGGGCGACGAGGAGCGGGTCCGGCAGCGGATCGACGCCTTCCTCGACGCGGGCGCCGACCACGTCGCCGTCCAGGTACTGGCCTCGGGTGAGGACGGGTCCGGACTGCCGCGCGAACAATGGCGCCGGCTGGCGGAGGCGCTGAAGCCCGCCGGTCACTGACGGTCCGCCCGGAGGCAACCGGCGGCATCCCACCGAACAGGAACGGAACGCTCCGCTCAAAGGCGTTCAGCGCCCGGCCACCCCATGGGGCCGGGCGTATGTTCGGCCCCATGGACAGCGGCACCGTGCCCCGCACCGTCCCGGTCGACCGCATGGCGTCCGGCGACCATGCCTGCCTCGGCTTCCAGGACGAGGAAGACCGCTGGGAGATCCGCGCCGCCTTCACCGCGATCGGCCTGGCCCGCGGCGAACGCGTGCTGCTCCTCACCGGCCCCGGCACACCTCCGGACGAGGCCGTCACCCGCCTCACCGCGCGGGGGATCCGGGCCGCCGACGCGTTACGTCACGGCGCGCTCGTCATCACCCCCGAGGTCCCCGGCTACGACACGGCCGCCGCCTGGACCGCGCTGACGAACGCCGCCCACGGACAGGGCTTCTCGGGCCTGCGCGCCGCCGGCGACATGTCCTGGGCACTGGGTCCCGGCCTCGACAGCGACCGCCTGCTCGGCCACGAGACCGCCATGACCCCGGTGCTGGCGGGCCTCGGCCTCACCACCATCTGCGAGTACGACGAGCGGCGCTGCGCGGCCTCGCTCCTCGACAGGGTCCGGGCCGCCCACCCGGTCTGCGTCCGCCCGCGCCACGGCTCCCTGCGCGCGGAGCACACCGGCCGCACCCTCGTCCTCCGCGGCGACGCCGACCTCGCCACCCGCGACGACTTCGAACTGGCCGTCCGCCACGCCTTCGCGGCGCCCTCCGGCCCGCCGGCCCAGGTCGACCTCACCCGGCTGTCCTTCATCGACGCCCGCTGCGCATCCGTCCTGATCCGCCACGCGGCGTCCCTCGGCCCCGCCGACCGCGTCACCATCCGCTGCCCGCGGCTGCACGCGCGCACCCTGCGGCTGTGCGGCGCGGCCGAGGTCCCCCAGCTCCTCCTCGAGGAGAGCTGAACCCGCGGCCCGGTGTCAGACCTGCTGGGCCGCCCAGAACTCGTCCCACGAGATCTTGCCGTCGCCGTTGGCGTCGACGGCCCTGATGACGCTCTGCGCCACGGTCTCGGTCACGTTGAAGTCCCCGAGCTGCGCCATCACGCTCTTGTACTCGCCGGCCGTGATGAGCCCGTCCCCGTCGACATCGAATCGTGTGAACGCCTTCTTGGCCGCCTCGATGTCCGCCATCGTGACCACCCCTCCTTGTGTGTACTCGTCCTGACTGCGCACACCCTAGCCGCCGCGACGTCCCCGCCGGCGGGCGGGCGGAGGTGGATCACGGCGGCCGCCGGCCCGCCGCCCGCGGCGCTCCGGGCACCTTCACCGACGCCTCGGGGCGACCGCCCCCGCACTGCGCCACCACCGCTCCGGCTCATGACGCGTCCGGGCCGCGACCCCTGACTCCGGGTGAACGCGGAGACGTCCGCGCGCTCGTGGGCGACAACGCGAGAGGCCCCCGGGTGATCCCGGGGGCCTCTCGCTTGCTGTGCACTCGGCAGGATTCGAACCTGCAACCTTCTGATCCGTAGGCGGGTGCTCGGGACGACTCCGCGGCAAGCGGCCAGGGTTGAAGCCCTCACCAACAGGTCAACGTAGACACCGCTGTCGGCTGATGTACGCCCACGTTGATGTCACAGACTGATGTCATCAGAAGCCGCTCGGACTATCGCCACCCCACACATACGGTCTACTTGCTGTGACGGAGAGTCTGGCGGGTCCATGTCTCAAGCCGCCGGAGAACTTCGACAGACCGTTGTGAACCTCGGTCCGTGAACGGGAGGATCGCGATCGCTGGCAGGCACGCAAGGGTTACCAACAGGAGAGGCAGGAGGCACAGAGCAACAAGGAGGACTCGTTGAGTCCATCGCACTGTAGTCGCAGCATGCGAGAGGAGCGTTACGGCCGGCATGTGATGAAGCTCCATGGAGCTAGAAGGGTCTGTTAGACCAACAGCGTTCACTACGGGTGGCCGTTGCTGGAAACCACATCGCTTGCCAATCACTCGCAACTCTCCTCCCTAACCGATGAGGCGGTGCCAGTTGGATAAGCCCAGGTCAGAAGGTGCCCGCTCTGAGTTGGAGCTGAGCAGGTTGCCGGAAGTTGCGGCGCTTGCAACCGAGTTGACGACCCTGTTCAAATTTCTCGACGTAACACAGCAGCAGTATGCAGTTCGCGTGAACGTGGACAAGAGCTACGTATCTCGTTTTCTGAACGGTCGCAGAGTGGCTTCCTCGGAGTTCATGGATCGACTCCTGGATGAGATCGCCAAAAAGCGAGGAACGCCAGTCACCGACGAAACCCGCCAACGACTTGTAGAACTTCGAGGGCAAGCGCTCCGCGCTTTCGACCCTGAGCTATACAAGATGGAGACGCTGCGCCAGGAAGTTGATCGGTCTCAGAGGGAGATCAGACGACTTACGTTGCACCAGCAGGGCTTGGAGTTGCTACTCGAACGACGACAGGCAGAAGCCAACGAGATACGCCTGGAGCTCAGCCAATTGCAAGGCGACTGGGTTATGGATCGGGTAAATTCCGAAGCCACCCTACTTTCCCTAAAAGGAGACCATGAACGCCTGAAGGACGAGCGGGATGAATTACTTCGGGAAATTTCGCGCTTGAAAGTCGAACTGGAAGCCACCCACAGGCAAAAAATGCAAGTAGAAGCCCGGTGTTCAGAACTTGAGGAGAAGATCGAGGCCACCGAGATTTCGATTTCTGTCCGTTACGACGAAGAGGAGGAGATCGAAAGCGCCGAACCGCCACTTGGGGCAGTCAAGCAAAACCTAAAGATACTGTTCGAGAGTTCAACATCTGCTGCACTACGCGAGATGTACGAGTTGGCGAGGAGTCGCTCCGGTGCCGATGTAGCAGAACTGTCCACGTGGCTTAAAGAGGAGTACGGGCACAGATATGCCCGGCAATTGCTTTCCGACTACTCCCGTCAAGCCCCTGTGCAATTTGTGGCGCAGTTGACCATCGACGTATACGCCAAGATGCCCCCACGCCTCAAAGGGCTCGTCGACCTCAGTACTCGAGCGATCGTCGATGACATCAGGGACTATCGCAGCCTTGAAGAGGTAATCGAGATTTGCTCAATTCTTCACAACGGGCTCCCGGAGGGCGAAAGTGAGATCATCTTTGATATAGCGCGCTCCTGGGTGATGCGGCGGGAAAACATGCATCACCTCGTAGAACTCCATGATGCAATTGCCGAGATTAGCCCAAGCGCCGCTGACAGGTTTCTGACTAAGCTCTCATCCGGACTCAGTGTGCGCGATCACATAAAAACTCTCACAATTGCAGACCGAGCCGATATTGCCGAGAAGGTCGGGCGGAGGTGGCTGGAGGTGAACATAGAGAAATCCCGTTGGACTTCCATCGCCGTGGGACTCAATGGGGTTACTCAAAATCCCCAAGGAAGTGTCGCCAACGCGCTGTTCGATATCCTTTTTGAACACTGCGACGCTCCCAGCCTGGCAGTACTACTGCACGATTCGGTGACAGAGAGCACCAGCAGGTCGAGTAAAGAGTTCGCACCCCTCCTCGCGCATCGGGTAGTTCGCGCTGGACTCGCAGGCCAAGTACTTGCGGGAATTAAGCAAATTAGAGTACTGCATTTGGATTCCAGAGACAGGAAGCGCTACAGGGAAAATAGGCGCGAATTGCTGCGCATTCTGCGCATTGCATTGACCTCCCAAACGGCCCACTGACGCCCTAACGGCTATCATCTTCGACTGATCGCGCGCGGCCAGACGCTTCCAATGCCGCGATCACAGTCACCGGGTCACCGTCGTACAGCACGTGTGGTTCGTCTACCGCTGGGGGGACGAACCGGCTGCGATACCGCTGTAGGTCGTTCTCGGAAAAGTAAATGGAATTCGGATCGTCCGCGTGGAACTCGTTCCTCTTGCTGACCCTTTCCCACAGTTCGTTATGGCTGGCAGCGAGATAAACCAGCAGAGGGGTCGCGCCAGCGTCGGCTGCGACGGCGCTCCATCTGGCTCGGTCCTCTGGGGTCCAGAAGCCGTGATCAACGACGACATCGCGCCCCGCCTTGAGCTGTTCCCGGAGGTCGACCGCTACGTCTTCGAGGACCGGCCGCTCAAGCGTGGGGAAGGTCCCTCGAGGGAAGTCCACTCCGTAGACCCCATGCCGGCGGTACATCTCTTCATCCGGGCACAGTCGTACGAATCCGCGAGCGGTGAGAGCGCGGGAAAGGGTTGTTTTGCCAGAGCCGGGGAGTCCGGCCATCAGGACGCAGAACGGCGGGTGTGTCGTCGTCATCGTTGGGGGGGCCACCTCTGCTTCGGCTTCGGGCCTGATTGTGTCAGCCCTGCGGGCCGCAAGCAGTGCATCTAGTCGCTCTTCGAGTAACGTTCACGAGCGCGTCTCCTGCCACCGTCACCTGGTGACCTCCGACTCTGTGCGCCATGTCCGGCCAGGCCCGCCAAGGTCCACGCCGTATTCCACGGTGTTGCCCTCGCTGTCGACGAACTTCGCTGTCATTACGACCACCGGTTCCGCTGGCGGATTGTCAGGGTCCAACTCCAGGAGTCTTGCGTACTCCGGCGTCAGTCGTCGGGCAGAGGCAGTGTCGATTCGGTGGCTGATCGGGTGACCGGTTGCCTGCGCGATGAGCTGAAGCGAGGTTCCGCCCGTCAGGCGCTCACTCGCAGCTAGCTGCGGGATCAGCTTTCCGTAGCGTGCGGGAATCCATGACGTGCTGTGAGCAACGATGCCGTGACGGTCCCTGTACACCCGGCTACGGCGCACAACGTCCGAACCAGGTTCGATCTCCAGTGCTTGTGCCACGTCAGCAGGCGCGGGCACGACGGCCGCTTGATGCGAATCAGACCGCTCGCCTGCTCCCCAACTCGACCCCGTACGGCGTCCACGGTCCTGCCTCTGGGACCCGGAAGACATCGGAGCCGGCTGATCCAAGACTTCAGTCCCGATGCCGTGAATGCCTCGGACAAGTCCCTCAGCACGCAACTTGCGCAGGGCTTTCTCGACTGTTGCGGTGCTCACCTTCCACTCTTCCGAGAGGTTCTTGATGCTCGGCAAGAGGGTTCCTGGCTGTAGCTGACCTGAGGTGATCAGCTCCATGTAGTGGGCGGCAATCTTCGCGTACGGCGCCCGATTGTCGGCCTGGCCTGCCATGTTGCCTCGCTCCTGGTCGTCGCTTCCCTGAGGTTCCCTAGCTTACCGCTTGACACCGCAGGGAACCCTAGGGAACCTTAGGGATGTGCCTGCTGGTCGATGACCGGTCAGCGGGTGCCGGACCTCTTTGCGCCCTGATTCAGGGCCCATTCGAGGTCAAGGGGCCCGGGACCGAGCGGGCCGAGGGACCCGGACCCCTGGTCAACCGGAGGGCTGAGAGACCGAAAGGTCACGTCTCCACACGCCTGCAACGGGAGCGCGCTCCCGAAGGAGACAGCGACACGCACGCCAACCTCTCCGTGGCTCTGCTGCTGCGGCCGGTTGCCTCCGCTGCTCGTCTCGTACGAGCAGCGCTGAGGGGAGCCGGGACCCCTGCTCTAACGGCGCGCACCCCCGGTGCTGGAACACCGGGGGTGCTGTTCGGGCCGTTCCTGCCTGAAAGGAACTGTGACCCATGGGCAACATCGCTGCACGTCAGCCGGTTGTTACCGGCATCGCGTCCGATGGTGAACCGTCGGACGCTGAGCTGTCTGCGATCGAGCGTGAGATGCCCGTCGTCCTGGCGGAAGTCGAACTGCTGGACGCACAGATCATGACGCTCGACCGCATCCCGTCCGAGGTGGACGCCCGTCGTCTGCGTCGGGCCCGCCGGCGGGTGCTCGCCGCCCGTCGGGACCTGGCCAACTGCCCCGCGGGCCGGACGGGCGGTGCCGCGTGAATCTCAAGCGCAAGGGGCGGGCCGCCTTGGTGCTGGCCCTGGTCGGCGTCGTTGGTATGGCCTTCCGGGTCTCCTGGAACGCGCTGCGGGACGTTGCGACCACGATCGGCGCGGACGCCACCGCGGCAACGCTGTATCCGTTCGTGGTCGACGGCCTGATGGCCTTAGCTCTTATCGCGACCCTGGTCCTGACCGATCGGGACCGGAAGTTCGCGCTCAAGGTCCTGGCCACCTACACGGTCGCCTCGCTGCTGCTGAACTACGTGCACGGACTCGTTCCCGAGCTGCATGGCGGGTCGGTCGACTGGGGTCGACTGGCCGACTGGGACCCGGCGAACTGGGCCCTGGTCCTGCTGGCAACCTCGCTTCCGGTCGGGTCGATCTACTTCGGCTCGGACCTGGTGGCCAAGGTCCTGCACCACCAGTCGACCCCGCACGCGAATGCGGAAGAATCGACCGAGACCAAGAGGAATCGGTCTACCGCTGACCTGGAAGAGTCGACCCCGCCCGCGCCTGTTCCGGCACCGGTCGCGGTCGAGCTTCCCGCCCCGACCCCGCCCGCGGAAGTCGAGCTGGTGGCGGCGATCGAGTCGGCACCGGTCGCGGTTGCCGCGGCGGAGTCGACCCGCCCCCGTGGGGCGACCGGTCGAGTCCCCGAGGTAGCCCGCACGCCCCGACCGGTCCGGACGGCCGATGAGCTGCTGATCGAGGCCCGCGAGGCGACCGCCGGTTGGCCGATCGAGGACCTGACGGCAGAGGGCATCCGCCGAGCTGTACGCACCTCGCCCGCCAAGGCGCGTGTCCTGCGCGAGACCCTGCGCTCCGAGCGCACCGACGGCCCCGGCGACACTGACGCGGTCGCCTGATGTCGCCGGCGTTCGGGAAGTGCTACGACCCGTCCGGCGCCACGTGGGGGATACCCACCTTCCCGTGGCGCCTCGCACCCGACGGCTACGCCACCCGCCGGCAACTACGGGCCCGTGGCTTACGCCCTGGTGGTCAGCCGGTTGCGGCTCAGCTCATGCGACAGGCCCGCCGACGGAAGTCCGGGGTGCTGGTCGCCTACCTCTACCGCGTCGACCGCGCGAAGCCCGTGCGGCCGATGACCCCCGGGAAACGGGCCGCGCTCGCCGCAGCGATGACCGCCCGACGCACCTGTCCTTCCTGCCGATCCGATGCGGGCTACGTCATCCCCGCATCACTCGGCATGTGTGTGCCCTGCGCGTACCCGACCGACGCCCCCGCGCGGGGCAGTCAGGAGACCCCGAAGCATGAGTGACAACGTCGTTCGACTGTTCAAGGACAACTCCACCGACACCGCGCCCGCGGTCGACCCCAAGCCCATACCGACCCCCGAACACCCGCAGCTCACGCGGCGTTGGGTCCGGTCCGGGCGCGCGGTGAAGTCGGCTGCGACGCACGAGCGGACGAAGACTGTGGCGCGTGCGGTGATCCGGCACGGCATGTACGTGCTGGGTGGCACGCGGATCGTGGTCCGGCGCACGTGGGAGGGCCGCACTGCGGCCCGCTATGAGCGGATGCTGCGCGCGGCTGAGGCTGCGGGGCAGTTCGATGAGGCGATGCAGTGGGAGGAGCGCGGGCAGCGCTTCCGCGCCGCCCGGCACCGCCGGCGCATGGACCTGCTGTACTCGCCCATCGCCGCGGCCAAGGGCATCGCGGTCGGGACCGGTGTCGGCATCGGTGGCCTGGTCGCCCTCGGCATCGTGATGGCGATCGCCACCAAGGACGTCACCGACGTCGTGACCCCGATCATGGCCGTGATCAAGTTCATCAACCTGATGATCACGATCGTGCAGGTGGTGTGGGGCCCGCTGGTGCACATCGGCCCGTTCCTCGCCCTGCTCGCGCTGTGGGCCGTGGGTCGGCATCAGCAGGCCGCGCCGCAGTGGACGATGCCCGCCAACGTCCGGTCGGGCGAGGGGGAGCCGATCACCCCGTCCATCGTGGTCAAGGCCCTGCGCGACCTCGGGGTGCCCGCACTGCGCAACGCCATCAAAGAGATGGGCGACGCCGGCGCCTCCATGCTCGGGCCGATCCGGATCGCTGGCTGCGGTGTCGAGGTCGACGTGACCCTCCCGTCGGGGGTGTCCACGATCGAGGTGCAGAACCGGCGTCGCAAGCTGGCGGAGAACCTCACGAGGCACGAGCACGAGGTGTTCATCACCATCCCGACCGCGGCCCGCACGGTCCGACTGTGGATCGCCGACTCCGGCGCACTGGACGAGCCGATCGGCCCGTCCCCGCTGGTCACTGACGAGACGCTTCGGGCCGACTACGCCAAGGGCCGGGCCCCGTGGGGTCAGGACCTGCGCGGCGATGCCGCCGCGCTGAGTGTGTATCAGCGGCACCTGCTCATCACGGGCCTGTCCAACCAGGGCAAGACCGCGGCCCTGCGGGCGCTGGCGCTGTGGCTGGCGCTGGATCGGTCGGTGGAGTTCTGGATGGGCGACCTCAAGGGCGTCGGCGACTGGGCCATGTTCGACGGCCTTGCCTCCCGGCTGATCCAGGGCCCGACCGATGACCACGTCATCCAGGTCACCGAGATGGTTGAGGACGCGGTCGAGGAGATGAACCGCCGCATTCAGGCGCCCCCGGGCACGGTGTTCCCGCCGCTGGTCGTGATCGTGGACGAGGCGCAGGTGGCGTTCATGTGTCCGGTCAAGGACGAGGACAAGCGCCCCTATGGCGGGTCCAGCTCCAACAGCCGGTACTTCATGGCCGCGCGGAAGATCCACAACCAGGGCCGTGCGGTGAACGTGCTGCTGTGGCAGGGCACGCAGGACCCCACCGACCAGAACCTCCCCAAGCTCGTGCGGGAGGGCGCGCACACCCGCGCGTCGCTGGCGCTGGGGACGGAGTCGCAGGCCCGTATGGCGCTGGGGGACAAGGCCGTCGACGGTGGCGCCGCCCCGAACCTGCTGCGTCCGGGGTTGGACAAGGGAACGCTGGTCGTCGCCTCCGACGGGATCGAGATCCCCAAGGGACAGTCGTCCATCACCGTGCGGACGCACTACATCAGCACCGAGGACGCCGAGACCATCGCGACCCGGGCCAAGGCCCTACGCGACGGAGTGACCACGCTGCACGTCATCGAGCGCGGACAGGATCATGACCCGCTCGCGGACATCGCCGGCGTCCTCGGGGACGCGCCGCGGGTGCTGACCCAGGACGTGCTCAAGCGGCTGGCGGCGCTGAACGCGGACGCCTACGGCGGCTGGTCGTTCATTGACCTCAAGCGCGTCCTGGACGGCACCGGAGCCGAGCCCTACAAGTCCGACGGCCGCATGGTCATCGGCCGCGAACGCCTCGCCCGCGCGCTCGCCAACCGCGACGCCGACGGTTCCGCTTCCGCCGCGGACTAGAGGGAGCTGCACCCCGGGCGGGTCAGGGAGGCAGGGAGAACTCCCTGACACCCTCCCTGACCCGCCTCCCTGCCCCTGACCAGCCCAGATGATCCATCAGGGAGTCAGGGAGGACCGCAGGTCAGCACCCCCGAAACCCCCTCCAGGAGCACCCCGACAGGGGGTGCCTCAGCCTCCCTGCGCCATGCCGAGAAGGGATTCCGCATGTTCCCCGAGACCTCCGGACACGCGGCCGTCGAGCAGGCCGTGACCGTCCACCAGCCGGCGCCGTTCGTCCCCGTTCAGCCCTACGCGGCCCCGCTGATACCGGTCCAGCCGGACGCCGGGGCGGCCGTGGCGAGCGTCGTCCTGCCCGACGGCCGTGTCGTCACCGGCTACACCCTCACCCCGCACAGCCCCGCCCCGATGCCGGAGCAGGCCCGTCCGGTCGTCTCCCGGACCGCGGTGAACATCGCGCTCGGTGGCGTTGGCTTTGCCGCCGTGTGCGGCGGGCTGGTGCTGCTGACGACGTTCATCGCCGCGCTCGCGGCCCTGGTCCACCAACTCATCATCCTGGCCGCAGTCATCTTCGGCGGCTGGATCGCCGCCCAAGTCCTCCGCAGCGACAAGGCCGACCGCGGGACGACCGTGAACATCCGCAAGGCCGTCTTCAAGCGCAACCACTTCCACGGGTAACGGGCGGGGCACCGGTGAGCAGCCTCCGCCCCACCCCCGAGCGCCCCGGCTTATGGGTGTCCGCCCCGGCCAGTGCCGCCAATTGGGTACGGCCCGCGGAACCTGCCCGGGCCGAATGGTGGTGCCGCTGCGGACTGCACCGCACCGCGATCGGACACCTCGCCGTAGGTCGTCTGGTCACCGACCACGGCGCGCATCAGGCCCTCTGCCCAGTCCAGAGAGAAGAGCCGTGCCAGCACTGCGGGAAGCCCACCGAGCACCGATCTCACGGCCCGCAGGGTTGGCCCGCCTGCCCGGACTGCTACAGCGCGTGGGAGCAACGCCCACCCGAGCAACGCCGCCGCGCCAACGCAGCCAAAGCCATTGCCGCCCGGCAACGCCAACGCCACAAGGCCCGCCGTACCCGGCTGGCGCTCAAAGCCCAAGGGTTCGACACCGACACCGCCGCCGCGCTTATCAGCGGTGGCTTGGTCCCCGTCGACACCGACGACTGACCAACACGCCAGAGCGGGCCGCCTCTCGCCAAAGACCGCGGCCCGCCCCGTTTCCAGCGCCCAGCAAGAGAACTGGAGGGCATCCAGCATGACGCACGACGCACGATCGGCGCTGCTGTCGGCAGCGTTATCCGCAGCCGAACGCGGATGGGCAGTGTTCCCGCTCCGCCCCGGAAGTAAGCGGCCGGCCCTGCACGGGGAAGCCACCTGCGCCCACTCCGGGCCCTGCGCGGCGGGGCACCTGAAGTGGGAGCAGCGTGCCACCACTGACCCCGAGCGTATCCGCGCGACCTGGTCGCACGGGCCGTTCAACGTCGGCATCGCCACGGGCCCGTCCAGGCTGCTGGTGGTCGACCTGGACGTGCCCAAGGACAACAGCAGTGCAGACGCGCCTACCGGCGCGGCGACCTTTAAGGCGCTCTGCGAGCGCGCCGAACAGGCCGTCCCCACGACGCACAGGGTGCGGACTGCGAGCGGTGGAGAGCACCTGTACTTCACCGCCCCGCCCGGCACCCGCCTGTCCAACACCGCAGGCACCGTTGGCCCGTTGGTCGATACCCGAGCATGGGGCGGGTACGTCGTCGCCGCCGGCTCCGAAACGCCCTCGGGACGCTATGAGGCCGTAGGCAGCTCCGTGGCGGCCCCTCTGCCCCGGTGGCTGCAAAGCATCCTGGAACCGGCCCCCAAGCCGGCACAGGCCCCCTCAGTGGCCGTAGCGGGACAATCACGCCGATACGCTGACATAGCGCTCGCCAACGAGACGCAGAACGTCGCCGCAGCCCAACAGGGTTCGCGGGAAGCGGCGTTGTTCCGGGCCGCCCGCGCCATGGGGCGGTTCGTCGCGTGGGGCGACCTCCCCCGGCATGTGGTTGAGCAGGCTCTTCAGGAAGCGGGCGAGGCGGCCGGACTACCGGCGTCACAGTGCCGCTCCACCCTGCGCAGCGCACTCAACTGGTCCATCGTCCACAACCCGCGACGTCGGGATACGGCATGACCACCCCCACCCGCTCTCCACTGAAGAGCATCCCCGCCACCGACGGCCCCGACCCCGCCATGCCGGCCGATGCCGCCGCGGCGAGTGGTGCGCCGAAAGTCGCCGCCCGTGAGGGCGTCCTGTCAGCTCTTCTCCCTGACCCGCAGCAAACCGACCGGAGGACAGCCCCCATGACCGACGGCGCAGCACTGCTGAATGAGGTGGAAGCCTTCCACCGACGGTTCAACGTCTTCCCGACGGAGGCCGCGTACGTAGCGGTGACGTTGTGGGACGCGCACGCGCACCTGCTGGATGCGTTCGACTCCACACCGCGGCTGGCGTTCCTGTCGCCCGAGCCGGGGTCGGGAAAGTCGCGGGCGCTGGAAGTGGTCGAATCGCTGGTGCCGCGCGCCATGGCGGCCGTGGACGCCTCCGCATCGGCCCTGTTCCGGTCGGTGTCCGGCATCGACGGCGGCCGGCCCACGATCCTGTTCGATGAGATCGACACCATCTTCGGCCCCAAGGCCGGAGAGAACGAACAGCTTCGCGGGTTCATCAACGCAGGCCACACCCGCGGACGGGTCATGTACCGGTGCGTGGGCGACGGCTCCAACCAGCAAGTCCAGGGCTTCCCCTCGTTCTGCGCCGTCGCGGTCGCCGGACTCGGCTCGCTGCCCGACACGATCCTGACCCGCTCGGTCATCATCCGCATGCGCCGACGGGCCCGGAACGAGAAGGCCGAACCATTCCGCACCCGCATCCACGTCCGTGAGGGCAACGCCCTGCGCGACCGGCTCGCCAAGTGGGCCGAGACCGTACAGGAACAGGTCACCGACGCGTTCCCGGAGATGCCCGACGGCATCACCGACCGACCCGCGGACGTGTGGGAACCCCTGATCGCCATCGCCGACGCCGTCGGCGGCGACTGGCCGCGCCGGGCACGGGAAGCGTGCCTGACCCTGGTCAAAGCCTCCCGCAGCAACGACAAGGGCAGCGTCGGCGTGCGGCTGCTCACCGACCTGCGCGACCACGTTCTCAGCGGCATCGACCGCCTGCCCACCGTGGCCATCCTGGACCGGCTCAACGCCCTGGACGACGCCCCATGGGCCGACCTCAACGGACGCCCGCTCGACTCCCGGCGACTGTCGCGGATGCTGAGCGAGTACGTCACCGCCGACGGCGAACCGGTCGCCTCCCGCAACATCAAGACCGGCGGGGGTGTCCTCAAGGGCTACTACGCCACCGATCTGCACGACGCATGGCAGCGCTACTGCCCCCCACCCCCGGAAAGTCCGCTACCTCCGCTACCCGGGTGCGAAAACACACCCTGACCTGCACTAATCCGGTAGCGGGAAGCACCCTCGCTTCCCGCTACCGGACCCCGCCCTATCCGCTACCGCTACCCCATCCGCTACCCCCAAACAGGCCCCTGACCTGCGAGGTAGCGGCGGTAGCGGAAGTAGCGGACTTTCCAGAAGGGGGTCAGAGGGCCCCACAGCATCCCGGAGGTTCGACGTGCGCACCGCCATGCCCGCAGCACCCGAAGCCCTCACCGTCCCCGAAGTCATGACCGCCCTACGCCTCAGCCGCAGCAAGGTCTACGACCTCATCCGCTCCCGGCAGCTCCAAAGCTTCACCGCCGGCCGCTCGCGCCGCATCCCGGTCGACGCCGTCCGCAACTACATCCAGCAGAGCATTGAGGAGGCCGCGTAATGGCCAAGCGCCGCGCCAACGGCGAAGGCACCATCACCAAGCGCAAGGACGGCCGCTATCACGCCGCTGCATACGTCTACCGTCCCGACGGAACGCGCGTGAGGAAGTTCGTCTACGGCAAGACGCGGGAGGAGGTAAGCCACAAGCTCACCGAACTCCAGGAGAAGACCCGGCAGGGCATCCCGGCCGCCACCTCCGCCATGGCGTTCGGCGACTACCTCACGTACTGGCTTGCCACCATCGCGTCTGTTCGGCTCAAGCCCGCCACGCTCAACAGCTACGAGGGACTGAGCCGGCTCTACATCACCCCGGCACTCGGCAAGAAGAGGCTCAACCGCCTCTCCCCGACCGATGTCCGCCTGTTCCTGGCCGAGTTCAAAAACGGGTGCCTCTGCTGTCTCCGAGGGGTCGACACCGCCAGGGAGAAGGGCGACCAGACGTGCTGTGCGGTCGGAAAGTGCTGCAAGCGGCATCCGTCCGCGAGGACGGTCCAGTACGTCCACGCCGTTCTGCGCTCCGCTCTCCAGCAGGCGGTCCGAGAAGAACTCATCGCCCGCAACGTCGCCAAGATCGTGGAAACCCCCACGGTCACCCGACAGGAAGTCCGCCCGTTGGACGGCGCCGAAGCCAAGATGCTGCTCAGGGCCGCACGCGACCACCGGCTCTATGCGCTGTGGCTACTGCTGGTCTCCACCGGCCTGCGCCGGGGCGAGGTGCTGGGCCTCACGTGGGCCGACGTCGACCTCACCAACGGTCAGCTCCGGGTCCGGCGCAACCTCCAGCGCATCAAGCGTGAGCTGATCTTCGGAACGCCGAAGACGATGCGCTCGGTGCGGACCGTCTCTCTCCCGAAGCGCTGTGTTGCCGCGCTCAGCGCCCACAAGGGCACGCAGGCCAAGGAACGGGCCGTAGCCGGCAACAAGTGGCAGCCGCTCCCCCAGCAGCCGAGCGGGCTGATCTTCACCACCGCCACGGGGCGCGCGACGGACCCCCGGAGCCTCAACAGGATGCTCACGGTCCTCTGTCGCAACGCCAAGATCCGCCGGGTCCGGGTGCACGACCTCCGGCACACGTGCGCTTCGCTGCTGCTGGCTCAGGGGGTCGATGCTCGGACCATCATGGAGACGCTCGGGCACAGCACGATCACCATGACGCTCGATACCTACGCGCACGTCATGCACACGACCCTGCGGGCCGCAGCCGATCGCATGGACGACGCCCTTGGGCTGGACGAGGAGGACGGCGACGATGGCGACGCGGTGAGCCTCGCGGCCGGCTGAGACGTCGGCCCGAACCACGTTGATGTCAGCCGCTGATGTCAGAAGGCCCCCGGGATGATCCCGGGGGCCTTTTGAGCTGTGTGCACTCGGCAGGATTCGAACCTGCAACCTTCTGATCCGTAGTCAGATGCTCTATCCGTTGAGCTACGAGTGCTTGTGCTTCCCGGCGTTTTCTTGCCGGTCGGCGTTGCGGGAACAACATTACATGACCCGCGCCGTGAGGTGAAATCCATTAGCCACACACACACTGACCTGCGGAAACGCCGCAACGGCGGTCCAGCGGAGGGTCCGGGAACGGCAGAAGCCCCGGCCGGGTGGCCGGGGCTTCTGTGAGGCGGAGGCGGAGGGATTTGAACCCTCGATGGGGGGTAAGCCCCAAACCGCATTAGCAGTGCGGCGCCATAGACCGGACTAGGCGACGCCTCCTGGTGTACCCGCGCGAGCGGGTGTGTGCAGATGATGGCACAGCCCACCGGGCTGGGACCAATCGCTGACCAGATTACTAGGCCTCGTGCGGCCAGGGCAAAGGCGTTGCGGCGGGCGCCGGGGCGGCGCGCCCACGATCGGGTGGATTGGGAGGCGCGGGCCGCCGCGGGGAGGTAGGGACGGAGCATGCGATTGGCTCGTGTGCCCATGACCGCCGCGCTCGCGCTCGGCCTGCCGCTGACGGTGGCCGCGCCGGCCCTGGCCTGCCCTCCGGTGCCGGGAGCGCCCCCCGACGTACTGCGGGTGACCGTGGACGACGGGGGCGGCCGTCTGTCGGAGTACGACCTGCGCTGCGACCCCGTCGGCGGGACCCACCCCGAGGCGTCGGAGGCGTGCGCCCGCCTGGAGCGCCTGGGCGGGCCCGTGGGCCCCTCGCCCCACGGCACGATGTGCACGATGATCTACAGCGGCCCGCAGCGGGCGACGGTGCGCGGCAGCTGGCGCGGCCGGCCCGTGGACGCCCGCTACGACCGCAGCAACGGCTGCGAGACGGCGCGCTGGCGGCGGATGGCCCCGGTGCTGCCCGCGCCCGCGGTCCGCGACGGGTCCGGTGACCTGGGCGTGTGAGTCGGGTGTGGGAGCCGCGGGGGTGACCGACACCACATCCGCACGCCTCGGACGCGAACACTACTCACGCGTACGGGACATGGGTATCCGGAGCCTCACTGCCAACCTCTGCCCGTACACTCGCTCTAGTGACATGCCCCCCGGTCGGCGGCAAGATGGGCCAGCACCGGTGGAAGCCCCTTCGCGGGTGGTGGCGCGGCGGCAAGTGCGGTTTTCAGGGAGGACGCGTCTCGTGAGCAGCAGGCCATCCCGAGGCGCTGCTCGCCTCGCGGCAATACTCGACGCGCTCCCCGACGCCCTGCTCCTGGTGAACGCCAACGGGACCGTCGTCAACGCCAATTCCATCGCCCTGGAGACCTTCGAGTCGCCGGGCACCGCCCTCGTGGGCCGCGGGCTACTCGACCTCCTGCCGGCGTTCGACGCGCGTCGCATCCCTGGTTCGATGCGCCGCCCCGACGACGACGTGGGCCGCACCAAGCCGACCCGGATGATCGCCCGGCGGACCGACGGCAGTGAAATTCCGGTGGAGGTCACGAGCGCGAACCTCGACGACGCCCGCACACCCTTCGCCGAGACCTACAGCTACACCGGCGACGAGCTGCTGATGCTGGTCGTCCGGGACCTCACCGGGACGCTGGACACCGAGACCGAACTCGCCCGCCAGCAGCGCCAGACCGAGATGATCCTGCGCGCCGCCAGCGAGGGCGTGATCGGCGTCGACACCGACGGCAAGATCGTCCTGGTCAACCCCTCGGCCGCGCAGATCCTGGGCTTCCGGGCCACCGACCTCGGCGGGCAGGAGCTGCACCCTCTGGTGCACCACTCCCGTCCGGACGGAAGCCCGCTCCCGGCCGAGGAGACGCCGCTCTCCGAGACGCTGCGCTCCGGGCTGAAGCACCGGGTCCGCGGCCAGGTGCTATGGCGCAAGGACGGGCGCTCGGTGCCGGTCGACCTGATCACGGCGCCGGTGCGGGAGGGTGAGCAGCTGGTCGGCGCGGTGATGACCTTCACCGACCGCACGCGCTTCGACGCGCTCGCCGCCCGCAACGCGCAACTGCAGTCGCTGCTCGGCGACGCCCTGCGCGGGCCCCTGGACGAACTGCGGGCCGAGCTCGCCGGGCTGGCCAACGACCCGGCCGGGCAGCTGTGGCCGGAGGCCAACCAGATCCTGCACCACCTGACCGCGGGTTACGCGCGGATCACCACGCTCATCGACAGCGTCCTGTCCTTCCAGCGGCTCGACCGCGGCGAGGAGAAGCTGCAGCGCGAGACGACCTCGATGGACAAGGTCGTGGCGTCCGGTGTCGAGGCCGCGGTCGAGCTGATCGGTCCCGGGCGGGCCCAGTACGCGGTGCACGCCCCGCCGATCGAGGCGACGGTGGACGCCGATCGGATGTCCCAGGCGCTGTCCCACCTGATCGCGGACGTGGCGGGCGTCGACGCGGCCGGCAACATGCCGGTCGTGGTCGGCGGCGTCGATTCCACGATCGTGGTGGCGGCGGCGCAGCGCGGCGACTCCGTCCGCATCGAGGTGCGCGGCCCGCACGCGGGCGACAACCCGGTGCACGTGCCGGTCGCGCGCGGCATCGTCGAGAAGCACGGCGGCGTGCTCCAGACGCACGAGGTGCCCGGCCAGGGCAGCGCCTACGTGATGGAGGTGCCGGTCGGCAAGGGCGGGGCGAAGACGGCGGTCAAGGAACCCCGGCGCGAGTCGGAGACGACCGTCATGCCGGTGCCGGCCGAGCCGGTGCGCGGTACCGGCCGCGCCGCTCTGCCGCAGGCGCCGTCGCCGGTGGCCGTGCCGGCCCCGCAGCCGCCGCAGCAGGCCGCACCGGTGGCGGCGGCGCCGGTCCCCGGTGCCGCGCTCGCGCTGCCCGCGGCGCCGACCACCGACGCACCGACCCCCACCGGGCGGCGCCGCGCCCTGCGGCGACCCGAGGAGCCGCAGCCCCAGGCGCAGCCCGCCCTCCCCCCGGCCCCCGTCGAGGCGGAGGAGCAGCCCACCGGCCGCAGGGCCCGCCGCGGCGGGCCGCAGGAGCCGCAGGCGGGGCTGGTGCCCGCGCTGCCGGAGGCGCCCGAGCAGAGCGCACCGGGCAACGGACGCCGTGCGCGCCGGACCACCGTCGCGGAGGCCCCGGCCGTACCGGAACTCCCCGCGCTGCCGGCCGCCTCCTCCGCCCCGGCCCCTTCCGTCCCCGCCACCCCGGCGACCGAGTGGCCGGAGGCCCAGGGTTCGGCCCGCCGGCCGCGCGGCATCGTGGAGAGCACCCCTCGCCCGTCGGCGATCGTCGACCCGCGACGGCTCCCGCCGCCCACCCCGGCGCCGCAGCCGGAACCACTGGCCATCGAGCCGCCGATGATCCCGGAGCAGACGCAGCGCAGCCCGGAACCGCAGCCCGTGGCACAGCACGTGGCGCAGCCCCAGCCGGTCGCGCCGCCGCAACCGCAACCGCAGCCCATGGTCCCGCCCCAGGCACTGCCGCCCGCACCGCCGCAGCCGCAGCCGCAGCCCGAGGCGCAGGCCCCGCAGAACGACGGCGGTACGCAGGGCCGGGCGATCAGCGTGCGGACCCTCGGGCAGGGCGTCGCCTTCGCCCAGCAGATCAACGAGCAGGTCGCCCAGCCGTCGAGCGGCTCCGGGCGGCGCCGCAAGCTGGCCACCCCCGCGGAGCCCGGGCCCGCGCAGCCCGCCGCGCCCATGGCCGTCAACGGCACGGAGACACCCGGCCGGGCGTACGCCATAGGCGCTCCCACGGAGGACACCGAGGGCCCCGAGCCGCTCGACGGTCCCAACGGCGCCGTCGACGTCACGGAGGAGAGCGGCCAGGAGCCCGGGACCGTCCTGGACGAGCCGCGCCGCCTGCTGGTCTGGCCGGAGCCGGACGTCGCCACCCGCCAGGCGCTGACCGACCGCGGCTACCGTCCGGTCGTCGTCCGCTCGCGCGAGGAGGTCGACGCGCAGGTCGCCGAGCCGCCCGCCGCGCTGTTCGTGGACCCGCTCACCGGGCCCATCACCCGGACCGCCCTGCAGTCGCTGCGTCAGGCGGCGGCGCAGGCCGAGGTGCCGGTGCTCGTCACGGCCGGCCTCGGCCAGGCGACCCGCGAGGCCGCGTACGGGGCCGACCCCGCCGTGCTCCTCAAGGCGCTGGCGCCGCGGGACAGCGAGCAGCACCCGCCGCGGGTGCTGCTGATCGAGGCCCACACCGCGATCGCGCAGGCCTTCACGGCGACGCTGGAGCGGCGCGGGATGCACGTCGCGCACGCCCAGTCAGAGGCGGACGCGATGACGCTCGCCGCGCAGGTGCACCCGAACCTCGTGGTGATGGACCTGATGCTCATCCGCCGCAGGCGGCAGGGGATCGTCGACTGGCTGCGCACGAACGGCCGGCTGGAGCGCACGCCGATGGTCGTCTACACGGCGGGCGACATCAACCCGGCGGAGCTGCCGCGGCTGGCGTCCGGCGAGACGGTGCTCTTCCTCGCGGAGCGCTCGACCAGCGCGGACGTCCAGGGACGCATCGTCGACATGCTCGGCAAGATCGGCTCCTGAGGGCCCACCGCACGACACAAGCCGGGCCCCGAAGGGGGGTCCCCCCGGGGCCCGGCCGCCACGTTCCGCGTGGTCAGACGAGCTTGGTGACGTCCAGCTCTCCCGCCGCGTACTGGCGGCGGATCACCTTCTTGTCGAACTTGCCGACCGAGGTCTTCGGCACCGACGGGATGACGGCCCAGCGCTCGGGCAGCTGCCAGCGGGCGACGCTCTCGCCGAGGAAGGTCCGCAGCTCCTCGTAGCCGACCGCGCTGCCGTCCTTGAGGACGACCGTGGCGAGCGGCCGTTCGCCCCAGCGCTCGTCGGGCACGGCCACCACCGCCGCCTCGGCGACGTCCGGGTGGGCCATGATGGCGTTCTCCAGCTCGACGGAGGAGATCCACTCACCGCCCGACTTGATGACGTCCTTGGCGCGGTCGGTCAGCGTCAGGTAGCCGTCCCGGGTGATGGTGCCGACGTCCCCGGTGCGCAGCCAGCCGTCGGGGCTGAACTTGTCCTCGGGGCGCAGCGCCTCGGCGTCGGCGCCGCCGTAGTAGGCCGCGGCGATCCACGGCCCGCGGACCTCCAGTTCGCCCGCGGACTCGCCGTCCCAGGGCAGCACCTCGCCGGACGGGCCGACCAGCCGGGCCTCCACGGACGCGGGGAAGCGGCCCTGGGTGATCCGGTACGGCCACTGCTCCTCCTCGGTGAGGCCGGCCGGCGGGTGGGCCATGGTGCCCAGCGGGGAGGTCTCGGTCATGCCCCAGGCGTGGAGGAGCCGGACGCCGAGCTTGTCGTACGCCTCCATCAGGGAGGGCGGGCAGGCGGAGCCGCCGATGGTGACGTGGCCCATGCTGCCGATGTCGCGCGGCTTGGCGGCGAGTTCGGCGAGCAGGCCCTGCCAGATGGTGGGGACGGCGGCTGCGTGCGTGGGACGCTCGGCCTCGATCATCTCGGCGAGCGGGCCGGGCTGCAGGAAGCGGTCGGGCATCAGCATGTTGATGCCGGTCATGAAGGTGGCGTGCGGCAGTCCCCAGGCGTTGACGTGGAACTGGGGCACGACGACCAGCGTGGTGTCGCTGTCGGTCAGGCCCATCGACTCGGCCATGTTGACCTGCAGGGAGTGCAGGTAGATCGAACGGTGCGAGAACAGCACGCCCTTGGGGTCGCCGGTGGTACCGGAGGTGTAGCACATGGCGGCCGCGGAGCGTTCGTCCAGCTCCGGCCAGTCGTAACGGTCCGGACGGCCGTCGATGAGGGACTCGTAGGCGTGCAGGGCGGGACGGCAGCCCTCCAGCGGCGAGGTGTCGCCGGGGCCGACGACCACGATGTGCTCGACGGACTCCATCGCCGGCAGCAGCGGCGCCAGCAGCGGGATGAGGGTGCCGTTCACCAGGATCACGCGGTCGGCCGCGTGGTTGGCGATGAAGACCAGCTGGTCGGCGGGGAGCCGGAGGTTGAGCGTGTGGAGGACCGCGCCCATGGAGGGGATCGCGAAGTACGCCTCCACGTGTTCCGCGTTGTTCCACATCAGCGTCGCGACACGGTCGTCCGGTTCGACGCCGAGCTCGTCGCGGAGCGCGTGCGCCAGCCGGGCGGCGCGAGCACCGATCTCGGCGAACGAGCGGCGCTTCGGCTCGCCTTCGCCGGTCCAGGTCGTGACCTGCGACCGGCCGTGCACCGTCGAGCCGTGGGTCAGGATCCGGGACACCAGCAGGGGAACGTCCTGCATTGTGCTCAGCACCGGGCGCCTCCTCGTTGAAGCGGCTACGCGTGGGTAGGTGGGTGCTGAGATTCTGCTGGCATACCGATCGGTATGTCACTACCCCAGGCGCAATTCGGGGTCTTCCCGGAGTTTGCCCAGGGCCCGGGAGACCGCGCTCTTGACCGTGCCCACCGAGACCCCGAGCGCCTCGGCGGTCTGCACCTCGCTCATGTCCTCGTAGTACCTGAGGACGACCATCGCCCGCTGGCGGACGGGCAGCCGGGCGATCGCGCGCAGCAGCGCGTCGCGCTGGGCCTGCTGCTCGGCCGCGTCGGGGCCCGCGACTGCGTGGCCGTACGGCTCGGGCAGTTCGTCGGTGGCGTACTCCTCGACCCGGCGTCTGCGCCACTGCGAGGTGCGGGTGTTGACCAGCGTGCGGCGCACGTAGCCGTCCAGCGCCCGGTGGTCGTCTATCCGGTCCCATGCCAGGTAGGTCTTGGTCAGCGCGGTCTGCAACAGGTCCTCGGCGTCGCAGGGGTTGGCGGTGAGCGAGCGCGCGGTCCGCAGCAGCGCCGGGCCCTTGGCCCGGACGTAGCGGGTGAACTGGGCCTGCGAGGCGCTTGTGCACACGGGCGTGGTCATGGCTCCACGCTAGGAGCCGGTCCGCGTACGGGGGATCCGCCGCAGGTGCCGAAGCGGGGTCACCCTGAAGTCGTAGGACGGGGGCCCGCCCCACCTCCGGAGGGCTGAGGCCGCACCCGCCGCCCCTACGGGTCACCCCGCAGGGACGGCGCCCTCACAGCCGCCCGCCGCGTCATCCGACGACGGCCACCGGCCCGTCCAGCCGGTTGCGGTCGATCGCCAGCCGCCGGCCGCCGTGCTTCTCGCGCACGCTGCCGGAGTACTGGTGGATGCGGCCGTGCGGATGCCAGGCGTCCCGGTCGAGCACCGGTTCGCTGCGTACCGCCGGTTTCCCCTGCCAGCGGGCGAACCAGACGGCGCGCGGCAGGTCGTCGTAGCCCTCCCGGCGGGCCCGCTCGATGTGCCGGATGCCCGACTCCGAACTGCTGTAGAGACCCGGCAGGTAGCCGGCCTCCTCGACCTCGCGGTCCCAGGCCCGGATGAAGTCGAGGGTCTGGTCGGCGCAGCGGGACCGCTTGGCGTTGTACGCCTCCATGTCGAGGTAGAGCGCGCTGCCCGGCTCGAAGCCGAGGGCGGCGGCCCTGCGCACGGCGTCCCAGCCCTCGCTCGCGCCCTGGCCCCAGGGGTCGTCGGTGCTGATCCGGTGGCTGCGCAGGTGTCCGCCGCGCACGCAGGGCGACTGCGAGCCCACGTAGATCGGCAGGATGCGCCAGCCCATCCGGTGCACCGAGCGCACCCAGTGGCGGTTGAGGTGGCGCTGGGTGCTGCACGCGCGGGCGCGGCCGCCGTAGTAGACGCCGACGGCGCGGTACTTGGAGCGCAGCCAGGCGCGCATCGTGGACAGCGGAGGCGTGCGGCAGGTGTCGAAGCCGTAGCCGCGGTAGACCCGGGTCGGACCTCCCCCGGAGGGGGCGCGCTGGTCGCCGCCGAGGCCGTAGGGGAGGTCGAGGCCGTCGAGGAGGCCGGTGTCGGCGAAGCCGTACGGACCGTCGTCGCCGCCGTCGCCGGGCGCCCGGGCCGGCCGGTACGCCCGGGCCGGGGCCGGCGTGGAAGCCGTCACCGAGGCGGGCTCGGCGACCGGCCCCGCGGGACGCGGCACGACGGCCTCGGCAGCGGTGGGCCCGGCCAGGAGGCAGGCAAGCACCATCGCCACGATCGCCCCGTGTCGGATGATCGGCTTGTGTTCGCGCATGGGTCGAGTGAACGCGTTCGGCTACCCGCCGCCGGGGGAGCCACGCCCCGCTGTCAGCCGTACGCAGCAACACCCGGCCCCGGATGGGCCGCCGGGCGCCGGGACCCGCTCGGTCCGCCGCGCCGAGCAGCGGTCCGGAGGTCGGCACCCCCGCACCGGCCGTGACGAGGACGTGGGCCGCGCCGGGGACCTGGTTGACGCCGGTGCCGCGCAACTGCCGCACCGCCTCCGCGATGCCGTGCATCCCGTGCGGGTACGCCTCGCCGCGCTGGCCGCCATGGGTGTTGGCGGGCAGCCTCCCGCCCGGCTCCACACCGCCGTCGGCGGCGAAGGCGGCCGTGGGAGTACGCGGCCGGGTTGGTCGCGGCGTGCCGGCGCCCGGCGACGGCGACATGGCCGAAAACCTCCGGTTCAAGCCCGTACGCATCTTCGGCCAGTTCGACCAGGGCGACCGCGTACGGGGGGTCGAAGGCGGGGAACGGCGGGTGGTGCACGACGACCCGGCTGAAGACGGTGCCGCGCCCGCAGGCCGGTAGCGTGTCCCAGGCGTCGGAGCCGCAGCTGTGGCAGCCGGGGAGCCACGGCAGCCTCAGGGTGCCGCAGGAGGAGCAGCGTTGGATGAGCA
Source organism: Streptomyces sp. BoleA5 (assembly GCF_000373665.1). NCBI lineage: Bacteria > Bacillati > Actinomycetota > Actinomycetes > Kitasatosporales > Streptomycetaceae > Streptomyces > Streptomyces sp. BoleA5. The sequence continues at coordinate 103,296 of NZ_KB892093.1, read as the reverse complement.
ACTCGTTCCGCTCGACGCGTTCCCAGTACCCGGCGTTCTCGCGGTTGACGACCGGACAGGGCCGTCGCGGCCGCTCGCCCGGCGCCCGCGCGGGGGCGTACTCGAGGATGCGGAAGCGGTGGCGGCCGGCGAGTTCGCCGTCCGCGCGGACGTCCATCCGCGTGGTGACGAAGTGGCCGCCGCCGAGCCGGGTGGTCTTGCGCGGCGACACGGATGCGATCACCGCGTCGAAGGTGATCCGCTCACCGGGGCGCAGCGGCCGCAGGCACTCCTGCTCGCGGTCGGTGGCGACGACCGCGGTTCAGCCGGTCCCGTCGAGCAGCGCGAGGAGTTCGTCGTAGGCGCCGGCCCGGGAGCCACCCCCGGCGGTGCCCGGGTGGCCGGCGAGCCCGCGCATGGCCCACACCTGGAGCATGGGGGCCGGTGCCGTGCCGTCCGGCGGGACGGGGTGGCCCAGCGCCTCGCACCAGTGCCTGATCATGGGCGTGTTGACGGGGTCCCCGCCCTCGCCCGCGACGGCGGCGGGGCGTCCTTCGTACGCCGCCAGCCGCTCGCACAGGTCGTCGTCGGTGGTCACGGCCGCCATCACCGGGGCTCAAATTCTGACTGGTCGTCAGATTGGTGGCGGCGGCACCACCGTCAAGACGTCCGGACCGGAGGAAGTTGTCCACAGGCTGTGGACGACGCCCGACGCGACTGCGCGACGGCAGTGAGGCTGCCGTCGCGCAGTCGACCCCTTCAGCCCCCCGGCCCGCCACCCCGGCGGCGGGCCGGCCCGCTCACCACATGGGCCCGAAGTGGATGTTCAGCGTGGGCTGGTTGATGGTGGTGAAGGCCGAACCGACCACGCTGGCCGTGCTGTTCTGGTTGGAGGCCCCCGCCCCGGTCGCCGCCTGCTGCGTGGTCGTCACCGTCCCGAAGTTGTCGCGGCCCACGTTGCCGCCGCTGTTGCTCACCACGGTCGCGTTGGAGGTGCCACCCGCCACGGCGCCGTTGTCGGCCACCGCCGTGCCGGCGAACAGCGCCGCCGCCAGCGGCAGTGCGGCCAGGGCGGCCATGACTCGGGCGGTACGGATGCTTCCCATGTGTTTCCCTCCGAGGAGTGGATACGAGGTGCGCGGCGCGGCCGGCCGACCGCTCCGCCGGCTCTGCGACGTCGCCGCAACCAGAGTTGCCCAGCACCGCGGCGGACAAGCCGGACCTTGATCTCTTTCGCTCGCAAGCGTGACGATCTGTCGACAAACCTCTACAACCACCACAAGCGACCCGACCGCCCCCGCCCGGCCGGAACGACCCGGGCCCCCTGGGCGCGGAATCGTTCCGGCACGGCTTTCGGCCAATCCCGGCGCCCGCCCTCCCCGGACCGGACCCGCCCGGGTGGCCACCGTGCTGCCGTTCGAGCGGATGCCGCCCCCCAGTGGTGCGTGGCGCACCGGAAGGCAGCCGTCCGCTTCCTACGCTCCGGCTGACGGACCGCGCCGCCCGTCGCGTCCCGCGCCCGGACGTCCCCGCCCGGCCGCACCGCTTCCCTGGGGAGAGATGTGACCCGGTCCCGTACCCGACCCCCACTGGCCCGGCTGGTCGCCCTGCTGCTCCTGTCCGCCGCCTGGCTCGCCGGCTGCGCGGGCCACACCGCATCCGGGCACCACCACGCCACGCCGCCGCCCGCCCCGCAGGACCGGCAGGCACCCCCGGCGGCTCCCGGCCCACGGCTGCAGGACCCCCCGGAACTGGTCAGCCGCGACGGCGTCCTCAAGGCCGCCATCGTGGTCGAACGCCGCAAGGTGCAGGTCGGCGGCCACCGGCTGTACGCCCTCACCTACAACGGGAGGTACATGCCGCCGACGCTGCGCGTCCGGCCCGGCGACCGCATCGACCTCACCATGACCAACCGGGTGCGGGAGGACACCAACGTCCATGTGCACGGGCTCCACGTGTCCCCGCGCAGCCCCGCCGACGACATCTTCGTCGCCATCAAGTACGGCAGGAGCCACCACTACACCTACCGGCTGCCGCGCACCGTCACGCCCGGCACCTACTGGTACCACTCGCACGCCGACATGATGTCCGCCGCCCAGGTCGCGGGCGGGGAGTCGGGCGTCATCGTGGTGGACGGCCTGCGGCGGTACCTGCCCCCGGCCCTGCGCGGGATCACCGAACACGTCGTCGCGCTCAAGGACTTCCAGATCCACGGGGACGCGATCAGGACCCACGGGCTGAAGATCGGGGCGCGCACCAACCGCACCGTCAACGGGCAGCAGAACCCGGTGATCTCCCTGCGGCCCGGCGAGACCCAGCTGTGGCGGCTGGCCAACATCGGCGCCAACATCTACTACCGGCTGCACCTGAAGGGCGGCCGCTTCCACGTGATCGCCCAGGACGGTTACCCGGTCCGGCGGGTCTACGCGGCGGACACGCTGGTCATCGCCGCGGGCGCGCGCTTCGACGTCCTGGTGCAGGCGGCCGGCCGGCCCGGCACCACCACCCTGGAGACCCTCGCCTACGACACCGGCAAGGCCGGCAACCGGTTCCCCCGTACCGACCTGGCCACCGTCGTGACCGGCGGCACCCCGGTGTCCCCGGCGCGCATCCCGGCGGACTTCGCGCCCAACGAGGACCTGGCGCACGCCGTGATCGCGGACCGCAAGACGGTGGTGTTCACCGAGAACGCGGCGGGCGACGTGTTCTACGTCAACGGCCGCACCTACGCGCCGGACCGGGTGGATTTCACCTCCGTCCTCGGCACCGTCGAGGAGTGGACCGTCCGCAACGACTCCGACGAGGAGCACTCCTTCCACGTCCACACCAACCAGTTCCAGCTGATGAGCACCGACGGGAAGGCGAGCGACCCGGACCACCGCTGGTTCGACACGGTCAACGTGCCCGCCCGCGGCAACGTCGTCATCCGCGTCCCCTTCACCGACTTCACCGGACGGACGGTGCTGCACTGCCACATCCTCAACCACGAGGACATGGGGATGATGGCGATCCTCGACATCGTCCCGCCCCGCGACCGCGGCAAGTGAGCGAGTGAGCGTGCGGGAGGGGGCGGGACGACCGCGCCCTCCCGCGCACGGTCAGCGCGCGCCGAAGCGCCGCGCCGCCGCCATGACCGCCTCCCCCATGGCGGGGCTTCCCGTGTGACCGGAGTCGTCGATCACCTGGAGCTCCGCCCCGGGCCACGCCTTCGCCAGCTCCCACGCGGTCGTCAGCGGACTGCCCAGGTCCAGCCGCCCGTGGATCAGCACCCCCGGGATGCCCGCGAGGCGGTGCGCGTCCCGCAGCAGCTGTCCCTCCTCCAGCCAGGCGCCGTTGGCGAAGTAGTGCGCGCAGATCCGCACGAAGGCGACCAGGTCGTCGTCCGGCCGGTCGCCGTAGGCCCCCGGCTTGCCGTTGGTCTCGTGGGCGATGACCGCGTCCTCCCAGGTGATCCAGTCGCGTACGGCCTGCTCCCGCACCGCGGGGTCCGGGCTGCCGAGCAGCCGGTCGTACGCGGCCGGGAGGTTCCCGTCCCGTTCCCCGGGCGGCACCCCGTCCCGGAACGCCTCCCACGGGCCCGGCACCAGCCGGGCCACGCCCCGGTAGAGCCAGTCGATCTCCTCCCGCCGGGTCGTGGTGACCCCGACGATCACGATCTCCGACACCCGCTCCGGGTACCGCTGCGCGTACGCCAGGATCAGCGTCGAGCCCCACGAGCCGCCGTACAGCATCCACCGCTCGACACCGAGGTGCTCACGCAGCCGCTCCATGTCGGCGATCAGGTGCTCGGTGGTGTTGTGCTCGAGCGAGACCGCCGGGTCCGAGGCGTGCGGCAGGCTCTGCCCGGACCCCCGCTGGTCGAAGAGCACGATCCGGTAGACCTGCGGATCGAAGGTCTTCCTGCTGCCCCTCTTGCCCCCGGAACCCGGGCCCCCGTGCACGCACAGGACCGGTTTGCCCTCCGGGTTGCCACTGGTCTCCCAGTGGACGCGCTGCCCGTCCCCGACGTCGAGCAGCCCCGACGCGTACGGCTCGATCGGCGGAAATCCCGCTGCTGCCATGACGATCCCCTCCTTTGCACCGGCGAACGACCCCCGCGAGGCTAGCCGTTCACGCGCCGCGCCGTGGGACCCGCGTCACTCGGGGCCCGAGCGGGGCCGGGGGAAGGGCCCGGGCTCCTCAGGGCCGTCCTCCTCGCCCTGGGCGGAGGGACGGTGGCGGTCCAGTGCCGGCAGGTCGGGCACCAGGTGGGCGTGGGCCCGGCAGACGGCCGCGGTCTCGGCGATCGACACCAGCGGGGTACGGATGTGGGACCAGCCGCCCGAGGCGTCGCCCGCCACCGCGACGCCCACCCGGTCCCGTGCGATGGCGGTCGCGGCGGTCGTCGCCTCGGACGAGATGTCGCCCAGACCCACCTCTGCGGTCTGCTTGCTGACGCGGTGCACGACGCGCCCGGAGAGCTGGGACCGGAGCGTGGCGGCGCCCTTGCCGAGCTCGACCCCGAAGCGCTGCCCGCAGATCTCCAGGTAGATGCCGACCGCACGGGCCCGCTGGGCCAGCCGGATCAGGTTCGCCACCATCCGGTCCCGGCGTTCCTCGTCCTTCTTCGTCGTGCTGAGGAAGAGTTCGGCGATCTCGTCGACCAGCACCACGACGGGCACCGGCCGCACGTACGCGGGCAGCCCCCAGATGTCGGAGGCCACCTCCTCGTCCGGGCTGTCCAGCGCCGTGCGCTGGCACTCCTTGAGCAGTGCGAAGCGGTGCTCCATCTCCCCCACCAGCGTGTCCAGCAGCTCCGCCGCCTGCTCCCGGTCGGTCGCCAGGGCCGACAGCCGGGCCGCGTAGGGGATCTGCTCCACCCCGCCCTTGCAGTCGATCCCCACCAGGGCCACCGGCAGCCTGGCCAGGTTCATGATCAGGTTGCGCTGGTAGACCGACTTGCCCGACTGGTTCGCCCCGAGGGTGAGCGCGTGCGGGATCTCCCGGTAGTTGCGCACGAACGCCGTCCCGTCGTCCCGCAGCGCCACCGGCACCACCATCGGCCCGGACGGCAGGCGGCGCGGCATCCGCACGTCGCGGAGCACGTCGTAGCAGGTCATCCGCAACTCCACCACCCCGGGCCCGAGCTCGACCACGTGCACCGCGTGCACGCCCCACGCGTGGCGCAGCCGGCTGGACGCGGCGGCCACGTCGGCCGGCTCCAGCCCGCCCGGCAGCCGCAGCCGCACCCGCAGGCCGGTCATCGAGCCGCCCAGCCGGCGGATCCTCGGCGGCACCGGCCGCGCCTCCCGGCGCCCCACCGCCCACCCCGCCAGCGCCCGTGCCCGCGACGGCGGTACGGCCAGGCCGCAGGCCGCCATCGTGGAACCGTAGGTCGACAGGAACCGCCCCCAGGCCAGCGGCAGCCCGAACAGCAGCCAGAACGCGACCGGGAACCGTTGACGGCCGTAGGCCAGGCCACCGGCCGCGGCCAGCAGCAGACCCAGGAGCGCGACACCCGTCATGGTGATCAGCCCTTGCCGTTCGGGACGACGGCCGGCACCGGCACAGCGACCGCCCGCGGGCGCGCGGGCAGATCCCATGACCGGTTTGACCGTTAAGCGTATTCTTCCAGCCGCGCCCCTCCCGCCCGGTCACCGACACCGGGGTTCCACCCGTTGCACCACGGGTGCGGCGAGGCGGCCTCACGATCGGGCTCCGGCTCGAAGAGCGGCTCATCGGGGCGGGCCGGGCCAGCCGCCACCACACCCGTCAGGTTCGCCCGCGCCACGCGCGACCGACGGTTCCACCTGCCGGTCACTGGGCGTCGACGTGCCGCACCTGCGGTCGACGGCGGTCCCGCAGGGCGGTGTGGAGCTCGTGGCCGAAGTACAGCAGGGCAAGCGCGCTCAAGACGATGAGCGCGGGCGCGATGTGTTCGGGGCGCGCCCTCTGCACCATCCGTCCCGCCCGGGTCCACGCGCGAGGCTGGGCGTCGTACTCCATCGTGACCAGCCACCACACGGCCGACACCATGCAGGTCAGAAAGAGCAACAACCCGGACCAGTGGGCGACCCACCACCGCGTCGTGCGCGTGCCGGCCAAAATGCCACCGTTTCCTCGACGAACAAACCGAGCCGGGCGATCCTATGTTCGATGAGCGCCTTGTGTGAAGATCGGGAACATCACCAGGTGTGAGCCCGTGTTCCGTGCCCCGACCGCGGCCGGTGAAGACCGGAAGGCCAGGGGAGCAGGGTGCCGTCGCGCAGGAAGAAGGGGCGCCCCCGTGTCTTGGGGCACCCCTTCCGTTCAACGCCTCGGATGTGAACCCACGGCGACATCACTGCGATGACTGACGGTTCTCCATACCTTCCCCCAGGGTGTAGGCGACCGATAAAGCCGCTGCTCGTCACGCCCGGTCCCCGCCCCTATTCCTGATGCGTGTGTCACACCGGCCCCGTAGAGTCCGCCTGTTCACTGGGGAGGGATGGGAGTCCGATGAAGATCGGCAGAATGGTCCGGGCCGCCGTCGCGGCAGGTCTCGTGGGAGCCTTCGCGGGGTGCGCCCCGGGCGCGCCCGGGGCGGGGGACGCCGGGCTGGCGGCGCGGACCGAGACGAACCGCTACGCGTCCGCCGAGCGGCTGCCGGAACGGTCGGCCCCCGACGGCACGACGATCGTGGTCGGCAATCCCGCGGCCCGTTCGACGGTGCACGTGTACGAGGACCCACGCTGCCCCGTCGTCGAGGAGTACGAGCGGACGGGCGCCGGAGCACTCCAGGAGCTGCTGCTCACGGGGGAGATCAGGGCCGAGTACACCTTCGCCTCCTTCAAGGACGACCGGCTCGGCGGCGACGGCTCGAAGCGGGCCGTGAACGCGCTGCGCGCCGCGCTGGATAAGGGGAAGTTCGTCGAGTACCACGCGGTGCTCTTCGAGAACCAGACCGTCGTCGAGAGCAGCGGCGGGTTCACCACCGAACGCCTCCTGAAGCTTGCCGAGAAGGTTCCGGGGCTCCGCGACGCGGCATTCGACCTGGCTGTCAGGACGATGAAGCACGATTCGTTCGTCACCGCCTCCCAGCAGGCCTACCAGCAGACCGGCGACGATCCGATCGGCCCCGGCACACCCACCGTCGTCGTCAACGGCCATACCATCGACGGCGGTCTGTACGGTGCCAACTTCGACGCGAAGGTGTTCCGCCTCCTGGTGTCGGACCTTCACGAGCGCCCCGGTGCGTGGGACGCGGTCTACAAGCCTCTCAAGGAGGAGATGGAGGCCGAGGCCGCCGAGTCCTGAACGGACGGAGGCAGCCGCTGTCCTGCCGCGGGCATCTGCTCGCCATCGCCGAGCGGCCGGCGATTCAAGCCGGCTAGACGACGAAGAAGGGGCGCCCCCGTGTCTTGGGGCACCCCTTCTGTCCAGCGCCTTCGCCGGCCTGTTGCGGAGAGTGTGGGATTTGAACCCACGGTGACATCGCTGCCACGACGGTTTTCAAGACCGTTCCCTTAGGCCGCTCGGGCAACTCTCCCCGCGCCGCGGGGTCCGGGTGATGGGCCGGGCGGCGCGGGGGACAGCCTAACGGGTCGGCTCAGCTGGTGCTGTCGCCCTTGCGTTCGCCGAGGGTGACGGTGGCCGTGCGGGTCTGGCCGCCGCGGGTGTACGTGAGGTCGACCTTCTCGCCGGGCTGGTGCTGCCAGATCTCGCCGATGAGGGTGGGGCTGGAGTCGACCACCGTGTCGTCGAACTTGGTGATGACGTCGCCGGCGCGCAGGCCCGCCTGGTCGGCGGGGCCGCCCGCGGTGACGGCGTCGGCGCCGGTGGCGATCTTGGCGCCCTCGCCGTTGTAGCTGGAGTCCACGTGGACGCCGATGACGGCGTAGACGGGCTCGCCGGTCTTGATCAGGCCCTCGGCGACGCGGCGGGCCTGGTCGATGGGGATGGCGAAGCCCAGGCCCACGCTGCCGGACTGGGCGGCACCGTCGTTGCCGCCGGTGGACTGGATGGCGGAGTTGATGCCGATGACCGCGCCCTCGGAGTTGAGGAGGGGCCCGCCGGAGTTGCCGGGGTTGATCGAGGCGTCGGTCTGTATGGCGCTCATGTAGGAGGCGTTGGAACCCTCGCCGTCGCTGGAGGCGATGGGACGGTGCAGCGCGCTGACGATGCCGGTGGTGACGGTGCCGGAGAGCCCGAAGGGGGCGCCGATGGCGATGGTGGAGTCGCCGACGGCCACCTTGTCGGAGTCGCCGAGGGCGAGCGGGGTGAGCTTGTCGGGGGTGACCCCCTTGAGCTTGATGACGGCGACGTCGTAACCCTGGGCGCGGCCGACGACCTCGGCCTCGTACTTCTTGCCGTCGGAGAACGTGGCCGTGAGCTTGCCGCCGTCGGCGGCCGGGGCGACGACGTGGTTGTTGGTGAGGATGTGGCCTTCCTTGTCGTAGACGAAGCCGGTGCCGGTGCCGCTCTCCTGGCGGCCGGTGGCCTCGATCGTCACGACGCTGGGAAGGGCCTGCTTGGCGATGCCCGCGACCGAGTCGGCCGCGCGGCTGAGGTCCTTGGGGTTGCCGACCGAGGAGACGGTGGTCGAGGCGTTGTCGTTGCGGTCCGCGGCCCAGAAGCCGACGCCGCCGCCGACGCCGCCCGCGACGAGCGCGGCGACCAGCACGGCGGCGACCAGGCCGCCGGTGCCGCGCTTCTTGGGCGCCGGGGCGGCCGGCACCGGCGTGCCCCAGACCGGGCCCGCGGGACCGGACGGACCCATGGGGCCGAAGGGACCGGCGGGACCGGTGGGACCGCCGTACGGCTGGGTGGGCGGCGGCGCGACCGGCGGCAGGGGCGAGGTGTGCACCTCGGCGGGCGGCGCCGCGGGGGCGGCCGGGGGAACGGCCTCGGGCGCCTGGGACACCGGGGGCGCCGGGGACTGCGGCGCCGCGGGGGCCGGGGGAGCCTCCGCGGCCGCCGCGGGGGCGGCCGGGCCCGGGGACGACGCCTGCGCCTGGGCCGGGGGAGCGGCGGGCGCGGCGACGGGGGGCGCGGGAGGCGCAGCGGGAGCGGCGGACACAGTGTCAGCGGGCGGCTGCGTCGGCAGCGCCGCCGGGACCGGGCCGACCTCGTTCTCGGTGCTCACGGCTGTTCTCCTCGGATATGCGTTGTATGCCGTGCGTACGGTTACGGCTACGGTACGTACGACGACCGTCATGATGGACACAGCTTTTCCCACCGGGTGTCAGGCCGCCGTAAGCAGCGGCCGTTCCCGGCCCGGCGGATGGCACGATAGCCCGGTGACCGATCTCCGCGCGATCCAGGTCGTGGCTCACCGGGGAGCGTCCGAGGACGCCCCGGAGCACACGCTCGCCGCCTACCGGAAAGCCATCGAGGACGGCGCGGACGCCCTGGAGTGCGACGTACGCCTCACCGCCGACGGCACGCTGGTCTGCGTGCACGACCGCCGGGTGAACCGCACCTCCAACGGCCGCGGCGCGGTCTCCGCCCTGGAGCTGGCCGACCTCAGGACCCTGGACTTCGGCAGCTGGAAGGCGGAACCGGGAGCCGGACGCGCCGGCGGGGCGCGGCGGCGCCCGTCCGCGGAGCTGCGCTCCCTCCTCGACGCGGACGCCGAGGCCCCCGACCGCTTCGACGGCGACCCGGACGAGCTCAGCCGCGTCCTGACCCTGGAGCGGCTGCTGGAACTGGTCGCCGACACCGGCCGCCGGGTGGAGCTGGCGATCGAGACCAAGCACCCCACGCGCTGGGCGGGCCAGGTGGAGGAGCGCCTGGTGGAACTGCTGGACCGGTTCGGGATGCTGTGGCCCGAGCCGGGCGAGCCGTCCCGGGTCCGCGTCATGAGCTTCTCCTCGCGTTCGCTGCGCCGGATCCGGATGGCCTCGCGCGATCTGCCGACCGTGTTCCTGATGCAGTACGTCCTGCCCCGGCACCGCGACGGCCGGCTGCCGGCCGGGGTGGGGATCGCCGGCCCGGGCATCCGCATCCTGCGCGCCAACCCGGGGTACGTGGAGCGACTGCACGAGGCCGGGCACCGGGTGCACGTGTGGACGGTGAACGAACCCGAGGACGTCGAACTGTGCGTACGGCTGGGCGTCGACGCCGTCATCACCAACCGCCCGCGGCAGGTACTGGCCCAACTCGGGCGCTGCTGAAGGGAATAGGGGCGATCGCCCGTCCCGGGCGGTGTGCACCGGCGCGTTCGGAACCTGTCCGATCGTTGTGTGTGCCCCAAGAGATCGCAGTTGGCCGGTTTCCGGCCCAGAACCAGAGGGCATCCATCCCGTGGCGTGGGGTGAAGGAGGTCTCGGGGGTGGCGTTGGTGGTGGCCCAGGAGGTGCCGACGTCCTCGACCATGGCCCTGCCTCATGGTCCGGCGGGCGTGGCCGAGGCGCGGCGCAGGCTGCGCAAGGAACTGTGCGCGCACGGGGTCGCGGACCCGGCCGTCGACGACGCGGTGCTCATCCTGTCGGAACTGCTCAGCAACTCCTGCCGGCACGCCCGGCCGCTGGGCGAGGACGCGCCGTCCTCGGGCGGCAGCGGCATCAGGGCCGCCTGGCGGATCGACGAGGACGGCCTGCTGACGGTGGAGGTCACCGACGGCGGCGGTCCGACCCGCCCGCTCCCGGCCAGTCCCTCGCTCACCGCCCGCGGCGGCCGCGGGCTGGGCATCGTACGGAACCTGTCGCTGCGCTGGGGCGTGCGCGACGCCCCCGGCGAGGTCACGGTGTGGGCGATGCTCGCGGTACGCAGCCGGCACGCGCGACGCGACGACCTCGCTCCCCAGCTCGACATCCCGATCGACTTCGCGGACCCCTTCGACGACCTCCCGTAGGCCCCACCGGGCAGTTGCCCGGCCCGCACGGGCGCGACCTCCGATGAGGGCGGACGGCGTGGCGCTAGGCTCACGGCCGGAACACCGCCGTTACCGGGAGAGATCGAGCCATGGCGAAGAAGCGCCCGACGAAGACGAAGGCCCCCGCCCGTCCGCAGATCACCGACGGGGAGATCCCCGCGGTCGGTGCCCGGGAGCCCTGCCCGTGCGGCTCGGGGCGGCGTTACAAGGCGTGCCACGGCCGTGAGGCGGCACACGCGGTGACGGAGCTGGTGCGGCGTCCGTTCGAGGGCCTGCCGGGCGAGTGCGACTGGGTGGCGCTGCGCGAGCTGGTGCCCGCCGCCACGGCCGAGTTGACGCTCAGGGACCCGCTGCCCGAGGGCGTGCCGTCCGTCACGCTGGCGACCGTGCTGCCGATGGCCTGGCCGGGGCTGCGCCGCGACACGGGCGCGGTGCTGCTGGGCCTGCAGAACGACACCGCCTCCGGGGACATCAGCCGGGACCTGGCCGACACCCTGCTCCGCTCGCTGCGGGCCGAGCCGGGCAACCCGGTGGGCGGCGAGCGCCCGGCGCCCGACGGTCCGCGGCTGCAGGATCTGCTGGACCTGGACGCGGCGTTCGAGCCCGTGGTGCACACCGGCTTCGAGTTCTGGCTGGAGCACGCGGAGTCCGCCACCGGTGAGGTCGCCGCCTCGCTGGAGCGGGCGAACGCCGCCGTGATCCCGACCGTTCGGCTGACCGGCGTCGACGCGGCGTACTGGTGCGAGACCCCGGAGAAGAACCACCTGCGCTGGGTCATGCCGCACCCCGAGGAGCAGTTGCTCGACGCGCTGGCCAGGCTGCACGCCGCGGGTGCCTCGTCGCTGGGCGAGGACACGCGGCTGGTGGGCTCGTTCCGGGCGCACGGGCTGGTCGTCCCGGTGTGGGACCTGCCGACGGGCGTCTCGGCGGACGAGGTGGAGAAGCCCGCGGCGGCCTTCGGCGAGCGGCTGGCCGAGGCGCTGGAGCGGACGGCCCCGCTCACGGCGGACGAGCGGCGGGCGCGCAACGGTCTCACCAACCGGCAGATCACCTTGAGCTGACCGGCCTCCCGCGCCGGCAGCCGCAGTTCGGGCCGTGGTCCGGGCCGGATGATCCCGTCGGGTGATCCTGGTCACAGCCGCTGCCGGCCGGGCCCGGAACCGGGGCCTGAACCCGTACCCCGGATTTGCGTACGGGCGAAGTCTTGTTACCGTTTGAACTGTCCGGTCGCTGGTGCATCCCCCGTCGCCAGCGACCGGACGTTTCCATGTCCGGGTCAGTGCGCGGATCCGCTGCGCAGCAGCGGGTGTTCCCCGTCCCGCTCGGCGATCTCCGCCACGGCCGTGTACGGCTCCGCCGCCCCCTCCACCGTCGGCTCGCGCGGCGTCTCGCAGCTCCCGCTCCCCCGGTCCGCGGTGATGGCGCACCGCACCTGCACCGTGCGGCCGTCGGGCAGCATGAGGGTCAGCACACCGTCCAGGGGCCGGCCCGTGGTGTTGCTGTAGTACGTGCGCGCCCAGGTGTCGCCGTCCTCGCCGATGGTGCAAGTCTGCGCCTCCAGGCCCTGCGGTGAGGTGAGTTGGGGACCACAGGATGCGGTCTGGCGTCCTGATCCGGCCAGCTTCGGCAGGCTGTCGAAGACACTGGAGTCGCTTGACAGCGGCTTGCCGTCGCTGATGGCCGTCGTCACGTCCACGGGCACGGCGGGGAGGACGGGCCCGGCGGTGGCGCCGGTCAGGGGCAGCATCGCGGCGACCGCCACGACCGTGGCGAGGGCGGCCATCCGCAGTTTCGGCGCACGCATCATGCACAGAACATAGCGGGAGAAACGGACATGGAGCGGGGGCCGTTGCCCGTTCCCAGGGCAACGGCCCCCGCTCTTACCCGAACGAGTGACGACCGACCGCGGCGACGGCCGTCACGCACCTCCTACGGGCCCCGCCACGGGGCACCGCTCAGTACGAGAGCCGGCTGCCGTCCGGCGCCGTGCGCCCCGCCTGCACCAGGGTGTCGACGACCACCCGCACACTGGGCAGCCACGGTGCCCGGTCACCCGGGTCCACCACCGGCCGCCGGACCCAGCGCGCCCCCGCGGTGCCGCCGGATCCGGCGGGGGAGGGCGGCAGGAGCAGGTAGCCGCCCTCGCCGTGGTACCGCAGCGAGGTCGGGACCCATTCGTGGCGGTCGAGCAACTCGCCCAGTTCCTCGAGGGAGTACGGCTCCACCAGTACCGCGAGGCGCGTGGGGGTGGCCACGACCGGGCCGGTGCGCACCCCCAGCTTGTCGAAGGCGCCCAGCGCCCGTGCCCCCGCGACGGCCGGCAGGCTCACCGCCGAGACCCGGTCGCCCGTGGCGAGCACCAGCGGCTGGTCCGGCCGCCGCGTCCACCACCAGCGGACCATCCGCGGGTCGCGGGTCGCCGCGAGGAGGCCCGGATCGTGCGGATGGGCGCCCGGCACCGGACAGTCGGGACGCAGGCAGGCGCATTCGCCGCCCGCGTCCGTACCGGCTCCGGGTACCACGGGCCAGTGCCACCGTTCGGCGCATGTGAGCGCCGCACGCAGCAGCTCGGGACTGCTCTTGCGTCGCTTTCCGAGGATCTCGCGCATCTGCGCTCGTTCCTTTCCGTTAGCGCTCAGGGATCTGCCCATGACACAACGTAATCTGGAACACACCGCTTACAAGGCAGCGCATCACGTCTCGAGCCGAGCGTGGAACCTGGCGGGGGGTGGCGCACACTGGCGCTTGTTCGTCCTGCGGAGTGCTGGGAACTGCTGCGTGTGCTTGCGTTTGCTGCTCTGTGCGGTCCCGCCGGCCGTGCAACAACCCCGCCACGGGGAGGGAGGGTCGACCGTCTCCATCTACGACGCCCTGGCAGGGCGCCGGGTTCCTGAGGCCGCCAACTCCCATCCCGTACGTACCCACTGCGACGGATATGACGCGCTGTCGAACCCCTTCAGTCGACAACTAATTGTGGCACGCGGTGCCCTTTTTCGGCCATAGTCCAGCATCTCCTCGGACTCGCCGACACCAGCCCATCTACCTGGGCAATCCTGGACACACCCACGAGTAGGCGGTAGAAGGGAATCCCTTGACAGCGGCGCAGCACGAGCTTGGGGGTTTGCAATGCTATTGACGGAAATGCGCTGCTCTGCGGAGGCGTCGCCGCGTCACGACGAAGAGCGTGAAAGCCGGCGGCCATGAGCGCGGCGCGCCTACCGAAAGTGGCCGGAATCGACCCACCCATTCCGGCACCGGCGCACACTGCCTCCCCCACGGTCGAACAGCAATGCCCTCCGGGTGACCCGAACGCGCATCCCGGGACGCCGGATCCGGCCGACCGGCCCGCGGCCGCCCAGGACAGGCTGGCCTCCTGGGTCTCCGATCTGAGCACCCTGCACGAGCTCACCGGGCGGCTGGCCGGGACGGCGACGCTGCAGGACGCGCTGCGGGAACTGCTGCGCGCCGGCGGCGCCTTGGTCGGCGCCCGGCGCGGTCTGGCCGCCGTCTCCCCCGTCGACCGGATGGGTCCGGCCACCGTCGTCGGTCTCGGTCTCGGACCGGCCGAGCTCGGCGCGCTGGAGACCGTCCCGCTGCCCGCCGTACCCGAGGCGGTGCCCGCGGAGGAGATCCACACCGACCTGTGCCGCGAGCCCGGGATCGGCCGGCGCCACCGCGAGGTCGCCCTGCGCCTCGGCTTCGGCGCCAGCTACGCCCTGCGCCTGTCCGCCGGCTCCACCGGCCGGCTGGGCTCGGCACTGTGGTTCTTCGACGAGCCCGCCGAGCCCGCCGAGCGCCGGCGCCGCCTCATCGGCCTGTACTGCCAATACGCCGCCGAGCATCTCGCCCGGCTGCTCGAACTCGACCGAAGCCGCGCCACTGTCGCCACGCTCCGCGAGGAGCTGCTGCCGACCCGCCTGCCGCGGGTGCCGGGGGTCCGGCTGGCCGTGCGGCACCGCCCGGCCGCCGGGGGCGGCGGCGACTGGTACGACGCCCTCCCGCTGCCCGAGGGGGCACTGGGGCTGTCGGTGGGCGGGGTGAGCGGCGGCGGCATGAGCGCGGTCGCCGCGATGGGACGGCTGCGGGCCTCGCTGCGGGCGTACGCGGTGATGGAGGGCGAGGACCCGGTCGCGGTCCTCTCCGACCTGGAGCTGCTGCTGCGGCTGACCGAGCCCGCCCGGTCGGCGACGGCGCTGTTCGCCTACGCCGAGCCGGCCGCCCGGAAGGTCGTGGTCGCCGGCGCCGGGCACTGCCCCCCGCTGGTCGTCGGCGCGCACCGGGTCGAGTACGTGGAGACCTCGCTGTCCGCGCCGCTGGGCATGCTCAGCTGCTGGGAGGCGCCCAGCGTCGAGTTCCGGGCGCTGGCCGGCGAGACCCTGCTGCTCTACACCGACGGCCTGCTGCACCGCACCGGCGATCCCGTCGACCGCGCCTTCGCCCGCCTGCACGCGGCCGCGGCGTCCGCCCCGCGAACCGCCCGGGACGACCCGGCGCAGCTGGTGGAGCACGTCCTGCACACCATGCTCCCCGACGACCACGAGGACCCCCACCCGACCGAGGACGTCGTCCTGCTCGCCGCCCGCTTCGACTGAGCCCGGGCGGGACCGCCGCCGGCCGTCTTCCGCGCCCACTTACGATGGGGTGGTCTACAGCGAGGAGGCACGACGTGGTCGAGGACCGCGCTCCGGAGACCCCGGAAGGCGACGAGCCCATCAAGCAGCGGAAGAACGGCCTGTACCCGGCCGTCTCCGACGAGCTCACCGAGGTGATGAAGTCCGGCTGGGCCGACACCGAGCTGCGCGACCTGCAGCCGATCGAGCAGGCGCCGTACGCCGCCAAGCGGCGCGCGGCGCTGTCCGCCCGCTTCCCCGGCGAGCGGCTGGTGGTCCCGGCCGGCAACCTGCGCACCCGCGCCAACGACACGGACTACCCCTTCCGTGCCGCCAGCGAGTACGTGCACCTCACCGGTGACCAGACCCAGGACGCCGTCCTGGTCCTGGAGCCCAACGGTGACGGATCTCACGACGCCACCGCGTACCTGCTCCCCCGCTCCTCCCGGGAGAACGGCGAGTTCTGGCTGGACGGCCAGGGCGAGCTGTGGACGGGCCGCCGCCACAGCCTGTCCGAGGGCGAGGTCCTGCTGGGCCTGCCGTGCGCCGACGTCCGCGAGGTCGCCGGTGTCCTGCGCGAGGCCACCGGACCGGTCCGGGTCGTCCGCGGGTACGACGCCGGCATCGAGGCCGCTCTGACCGACAAGGTCACCGCCGAGCGCGACGCCGAGCTGAAGGAGTTCCTGTCCGAGCTGCGGCTGGTCAAGGACGAGTGGGAGATCGGCGAGCTGCAGAAGGCCTGCGACTCCACCGCCCGCGGCTTCGAGGACGTCGTCCGGGTGCTCGACAAGGCCGAGGCGACCTCCGAGCGCTACATCGAGGGAACGTTCTTCCTGCGCGCCCGCGTCGAGGGCAACGACGTCGGCTACGGCTCCATCTGCGCGGCCGGCCCGCACGCCTGCACCCTGCACTGGGTGCGCAACGACGGCCCGGTCCGCTCCGGCGACCTGCTGCTGCTCGACGCCGGCGTGGAGACCCACACCCTGTACACCGCCGACGTCACCCGCACGCTGCCCGTCAACGGCACGTACACCGACATCCAGCGGAAGATCTACGACGCCGTGTACGACGCCCAGGAGGCCGGCATCGCCGCCGTCCGCCCCGGCGCCGCCTACCGCGACTTCCACGACGCCGCCCAGCGCGTGCTCACCGAGCGGCTCGTCGAGTGGGGCCTGTTGGAAGGCCCGGTCGAGCGCGTCCTCGAACTCGGCCTGCAGCGCCGCTGGACCCTCCACGGCACCGGCCACATGCTGGGCCTGGACGTCCACGACTGCGCCGCCGCCCGCACGGAGACCTACGTCAACGGCACGCTGGAGCCGGGCGTGGTCCTCACCGTCGAGCCGGGCCTGTACTTCCAGGCCGACGACCTGACCGTGCCGGAGGAGTACCGGGGCATCGGCGTCCGCATCGAGGACGACATCCTCGTCACCGAGGACGGCAACCGGAACCTCAGCGACGGCCTGCCGCGCCGCTCCGACGAGGTCGAGCGCTGGATGGCGGCCCTCAAGGGCTGACCCCGCCGACCAGATGGACGGCCGGGGCCGCACGGACCTCCGTGCGGCCCCGGCCTCCGTGCGTCAGGAGACCTTGAGCAGCGAGTCGTCCCGCCACTTGAGGATCTTGTCGAAACTGACCACCGCCCCGTGCCCGGGACGGTTGTGGAAGTGGACGTGGTCCACCAGGGCCTCGATCAGGAAGAGTCCGCGCCCGTGCTCGGCGTGCTGGTCCTTCTTCGCCAGCGGGCGTACGGAGTGGTGCGTACGGCGCAGGTCCGGAGCGAAGCCCGGGCCGGAGTCCGCCACCTCGATGCGGCAACGGTCGCCCTCGATGCGGGCCGTCACCCGGTACTCGCCGTGGGCGGCGTGCTCAACGGCGTTGGCACAGGCCTCGGTGAGGGCGACGGACAGGTCGTAGGAGATGTCCGGGTCCACCCCGGCCGTCTCCATCGTCCCCAGCAGGAGCCGGCGGGCGAGCGGAACGCTCGCAGCCTCGCGCCGCAAGTGGAGGGACCACCAGATGCTCATGCTCAGCCTCCTGGCTGCGGCTCGACATACCGATACGTATTGCCCCGAAACACGGTCGGTAAGCGTGGCGTTGACGTGATGCCAGCCATACGGCGGATGCCCGCGCTCCACAGGCGGGTGTAGGAACGGCACCCGACGCCATAGCACAGACCGGCGTGTTCCGGGCCCCGCCGTTCGCAAGACGGGTGCGCGGTGAGAGGATGACGCCCGTCATGTCTTCTCCCGTGCGCGCCGGCGCCGATCTGCGACTGCTGCGGGCCGCGGTGTTCACCGCGGTCTGCGTCGTGTTGTCCGCGGGCGCGCACATGCTGGCGTCGGGGCACGGGGTACCCGGCTGGACGCTGGCGGCGGGCTGGCTCGCCGTCCTCGCCTTCGCCGTCCCGCTCGCCGGGCGGGAGCGCTCGACGCCCGCCATCGCGACCGGTCTCGCCGGCGGACAGCTCGTGCTGCACGTGCTGTTCAACCTGGGCGGGATCTGCGGCGGCGGCGGGGTGGCCGAGATCGCCGGACGGCTGCTCTGCGACGAGCGGACGACCGAGCTGCCCGCCCACGTGCACACCGTGGCCGGAGCCGGCCACATGGCGGGCATGCCCGGGATGGCCGCGATGCCCGGCATGTCCCCCCTGACCGCCGAGAGCACGATGCTCTCCTACAGCCTTCCCATGCTGCTCGGGCACGCGGTCGCCGCGGTCACCGCCGGCTGGCTGCTGCGCCGCGGCGAGGCCGCGCTGTGGCGGCTGGTCGCGCTGTCGGTCCGGGGGCTGGCCGAGCTGTCGGGCGGCGCCCTGCGCCATGCCGTCGCGCTCGTGCGCCTGCTGCTGACGGGCAGCCCGGCCGCGCCCTGCGCCGTCCCCGGCGCGGGCCGCACCGACGGCTCCGCCCCCGTGCCGCACACGGTGCTGCTACGCCACAGCCTGGCCCGGCGCGGTCCGCCGGCGCACGCCCTCGCGGCCTGAACGCGACCCGCTCCACCGACGTACGAGGGCGGGGTCGCGCGCGCCGCACGCGTGCCATCCGCCACTTTTCCTCCGTCACCGTGGAGTCTCCGCATCATGAACACCGTCATGCGCCGCGCCACCGCCCTCGCCGCCGTCACCGGGGCGGCCGTGCTCGCCACCGCCGTCCCCGCCTTCGCGCACGTGAGCGTCCAGCCCGGCAGCGCCGCCAAGGGCGGCTACAGCACGGTCGCGTTCAAGGTCCCCAACGAGGACGACAAGGCGTCGACGATCAAGGTCGAGGTCAACCTGCCGGCCGACCACCCGCTCGCCTCCGTCTCCGTCCAGCCGGTGCCCGGCTGGACGGCGCAGATCACCAAGACCAAGCTCAAGACCCCGCTGAAGACCGGTCACGGCGACCTCACCGAGGCGGTCACGAAGATCACCTGGAGCGGCGGGAAGATCAAGCCCGGCGAGTTCCAGCAGTTCCCGGTCTCCCTGGGCCCGCTGCCCGAGGACACCGACCAGTTGGCCTTCAAGGCCCTCCAGACGTACGACGACAAGGAGGTCGTGCGCTGGATCGAGGAGCAGCAGAAGGGTGAGGAGGAGCCGGAGCACCCGGCGCCCGTGCTGACCCTGGCCAACGCCGCGGACGACGGCCACGGCCACGACGCCTCCACCTCGGACGACAAGAAGGACGACGCCAAGGCCGAGCCCGTCTCGGCCACCGGCGACGCCGCCACCGAGAAGGCCGCCTCCGCCGACGCCAGTGACACCACGGCCCGGGTGCTCGGCATCGCCGGCATCGTCGTGGGCGTGCTCGGCGTCGCCTTCGGCGTGGTGGCCGGCCGCCGTCGCGGCACCGGCACCCCGTCCGCCTGACGCACCATCGCCGGGGCGGCCGCCGCGTACGCGCCGCGGCCCCCCGGCGCCGTACCGAATTCCTGGGGAACCCCTGATGCGTACCACCCTCAGGGCGGCAGCCTCGGCCGCCGCCGTCGCCGCACTCGCCCTGACCCTCGCCGCCTGCGGCGGCTCGGACGGCGGAACGGACGCCTCCGGTGCCGGGCCCGTCGTCTCCGTCGACGCGACACCGAAGGCCGCCACCGTCCTCGACACGCCGTTCGAGAAGCCCGACATGATCCTCACGGACACACACGGCGGGACGTACGACTTCACCGAGCGGACCAAGGGCCGGCCGACCCTGCTCTTCTTCGGCTACACCCACTGCCCGGACGTCTGCCCGACGACGATGAGCGACATCGCCATCGCCAAGTCGAAGCTGCCCGCGGCCGAGCAGGACCGGCTCGTCGTCGTGTTCGTCACCACCGACCCCGAGCGCGACACCCCCGAGCGGCTCGGCGAGTGGCTGGGCGCGCAGGACAAGTCCTTCGTCGGTCTCACCGGCGACTTCGCCACCATCCAGGCGGGCGCGCGCTCGCTCGGCGTGGACGTGGAGAAGCCGGTGAAGGAGAAGGACGGCAGTATCACCGTGACGCACGGCGCCCAGGTGATCGCGTACTCGCCGAAGGACGACAAGGCGCACGCGCTCTACATGTCGGGCACGACGTCCGAGGAGTTCGCCGCCGACCTGCCGAAGATCATCGCGGGACGGACCCCGTGACCCGTTCCCTGCGGCGGATCCCCGTGGCGGCGGCCCTGGTGCTGCTCGGCGCGACGGCCTGCTCCGGCCCGCCCGCCGGTCCCGAACTGAAGGTGAGCGGCGCCTACATCCCGCAGCCCGCGCTCGCGGACATGGCCGCCGGCTACTTCACCGTCGCCAACACCGGCGGCCGGGACGCCCGGCTGACCTCCGTCACGAGCGACCTGTCAGGCGACATCACCCTGCACAGCACCGAGGGCAACCGGATGCGCCGGGTGACGTCCTTCACCGTCCCCGCGGGCGGGCGGCTCACACTCGCGCTCGGCGGCAGCCACCTGATGCTGACGGACCTGGAGCACAAACCCGTGGCCGGCGAGCGGGTGTCGCTGCGGCTGCATTTCGACGACGCCGACACCATCGACGTACGGGTACCGGTCAAGCCCGCGGGCTACCGCCCGGGGGACTGAGGAGAGCGCCATGAGGGTGATGACGAAGTCCGCGCTGCGCCTGCTGGCCGTGCCGCTCGCCGTGCTCGGCCTGCTGTTCGGCACCGCGGCGCCGGCGTCCGCGCACGCCGCGCTGGTCGGCTCCGACCCGGCCCAGGGATCGGTCGTCAAGACCGCGCCGGCGCAGGTGCGGCTGACCTTCTCCGAGGGCGTGCTGCTGTCGAGGGACGCCATCCGCGTCCTCGGCCCGGACGGCGAGCGCGCGGAGACCGGCGACGCGAACGACGGCGGCCGGGGGAACACCACCGCGGCCGTCGCCCTGCGCCCGGGGCTCGGCAACGGCACGTACACCGTCGCGTGGAAGGCCGTCTCGGCCGACAGCCACCCGGTGGCGGGCGCCTTCACCTTCTCCATCGGCGCGCCCTCCAAGACCTCGGTCGCCCTGCCCGCGCAGGAGGTGGGCGGGGGCGCCGTCGGCGCCCTGTACGACATCGCCCGCTACGCCGCCTACCTCGGCTTCGCGCTGCTGGTCGGCGCCGCGTTCTTCATCGGCGTGTGCTGGCCGGACGGCGCGCGGACGCGGGCCATGCGGCGGCTGGTGGCCACCGGGTGGGCCACGATGGTCGCCGCGACGATACTGCTGCTGATGCTGCGCGCCCCCTACGCCAACGGGGGCACGCTGGGCGACGCCTTCGACCTCGGCGGCGTGCGGGACGTCCTGGACACCCGGCCCGGCGCGGCGCTGCTGTCCCGGCTGCTGCTGCTCGCGGCGGGCGCGGTGTTCATCGCGGTGCTCTTCGGCAGCTGGGCCAAGCGGGAGGACCCGGTCGAACGGCAGGACCTCGCCTGGGGCCTGGCCATCGGCGGCACGGTCGTGTCGGTCGGCCTGGCCGCGACGTGGGCGATGGCCGAGCACGCCTCGGTCGGCATCCAGGCGTCGGTGGCGATGCCCGTCGACATCGTGCACCTGCTGGCCGTGGCCGTCTGGCTCGGCGGCCTCACCGCGCTGCTGGCCGCCCTGTGGAGCGGGCAGCGGGTGGAGCGGGCCACGGTGCAGCGTTTCTCGAAGATCGCCTTCGGGGCGGTGGTGACCCTGGTCGTCACCGGCGTCTACCAGTCCTGGCGTCAGCTCGGCTCCTGGGACGCGCTGGTGTCCACCGGCTACGGGCAACTGCTGCTCGTCAAGGTCGGCCTGGTCATCGTGCTGGTGGAGCTGGCCTGGCTGTCCCGCCGCTGGACCGCGCGGCTCGGCGAGGCCGCGGTCCGCGGCAGGGCGGTCGCCGTCGCCCAGCCGGTGGCGGCGGGACGGAAGGGCGCGGGCGGCGGGGGCGGCGACGCGTCCGAGCGCGCCGGTCAGCTGGCCCGGCAGGAGGCGGCGCTGGCCAAGGAGCGCGCCCGCAAGGAGCGCGACGGGGACGCCGAGCGCACCGGCCTGCGCAAGTCGGTGCTGGCGGAGGTGGCCGTCGCGGTCGTGGTGCTGGCCGTCACGACGCTGCTGACCGGCACCCAGCCGGGCAGGGCCGCCGAGGAGGGCGCCGCGCAGCAGGCCTCGGCACCGGTGGCCGAGGTGCCCGAGCCGCTGGACGTGAGGATCCCCTTCGACACCGGGGGCACCGACGGCAAGGGCGAGGCGGAGGTGACCATGGATCCCGGCGGCATCGCCGAGAACGAACTCCACCTGCTGGTCACCTCCCCCGACGGCCGGGCCTTCGACGTCCCCGAGGTACAGATCTCCTTCACCCTGAAGTCCAAGAAGATCGGCCCCATCCCGGTGACGCTGGGCAAGGTCGACACCGGGCACTGGAGTGCCGCGAACGTCCAGATCCCGGTCCCCGGGGAGTGGACGATCGCCGTCACCGTCCGGACCTCGGACATCGACCAGGTCACCCGTACCAAGGTAGTGAAGATCGGCTCATGAACGACCGCACTCAGGACCTCTCGCGGCGCCGGCTGCTCGGCACCGCGGGCGCGGCGGGCGCCGCGGGACTGCTCGTGGGCGGCGCCTCCGGCGCCGTCACCGCGCACGCGACGCGGGACGAGGCCACCGCGCTGACCTCGGTCGGCGCCACGGCCGTCCCCTTCCACGGCACCCACCAGGCCGGCATCACCACCCCGCTGCAGGCCCGCGGCCACCTCGTCGCCTTCGACCTGGCCGCGGGGGTCGGACGCAAGGGCGCCGCGGCCCTGCTGCGCCGCTGGTCCGCGGCGGCCGAGGCGATGACGGAGGGCAGGGCGCCCGCGGGCGACAACCAGGTCGCCCTGGACGCCGGGCCGTCCTCGCTCACCGTCACCTTCGGCTTCGGCCGCAGCTTCTTCACCAGGACCGAGCTGGCCGGACGGCTGCCGGAGGCCCTCGCCCCCCTGCCGGACTTCGCCTCCGACGCGCTCGACCGCCGGCGCAGCGACGGCGACCTGTGGATCCAGATCGGCGCGGACGACGCCCTGGTCGCCTTCCACGCGCTGCGTGTGCTGCAGAAGGAGGCCGCGGGCACGGCCTCCCTGCGCTGGCAGATGAACGGCTTCAACCGCACGCCCGGTACGACCGCCGAGCCCCGTACCGCCCGCAACCTGATGGGTCAGGTCGACGGCTCCAACAACCCCCGCCCCTCCGACCCCGACTTCGACGCGCGCGTCTTCGTCCCCGCCGGCGGTTCCCCCCGGTGGATGGCGGGCGGCTCCTACGTGGTCGTCCGGCGTATCCGCATGCTGCTGGACACGTGGGACAACCTCCCCCTGGAGCGCCAGGAGAAGGTGATCGGGCGCCGCAAGGCCGACGGCGCACCGCTGTCCGGGGGCACCGAGGCGAGCAGGCCCGACCTCGACAAGATCGGCCCGGACGGCCGTGCCTTCGCGATCGCGGCCGACGCGCACGTCCGCGTCGCCGCCCCGGCCTCCAACGGCGGCGCGGCGATGCTGCGGCGGGGCTTCTCGTACCACGACGGCTACCGCGACGACGGCGCGCCCGACGCCGGGCTGCTCTTCGTGGCCTGGCAGGCCGACCCGCTGAAGGGATTCGTGCCGGTGCAGCGCAAACTCGACCGGGGCGACGGCCTGTCGCGCTACCTGCGCCACGAGGCCGGCGGGCTCTTCGCGGTCCCGGGCGGCGCGGCACCGGGCGAATACGTCGGCCAGCGGCTGCTGGAGTCCTGAGGAAGGGCGCCGTCCCAGGGCCTAGGCTGACAGACATGTCGCCGGCGAGCCGTTACACCTATCTCGGCCCTGAGGGCACGTTCACCGAGGCCGCGCTCCGGACGCTTCCGGAGGCCGCCACCCGCGAGCTGGTGCCGATGGTCTCGGTGCAGGCGGCGCTCGACGCGGTGCGCTGCGGGGAGGCGGCGGCCGCCCTGGTGCCCATCGAGAACTCGATGGAGGGCGGCATCACCGCGACGCTGGACGAACTGGCGGCGGGCTCACCGCTGATGATCTACCGCGAGGTGCTGCTGCGCATCGCGTTCGCACTGCTGGTGCGACCGGGCACGGGCTTCGGCGACGTCAAGACGGTGACCGGTCACCCGGCCGCCCAGGTCCAGGTCCGCACGTGGCTGTCGGCGCACCTGCCGGACGCCGCCTGGGAGTCGGCGGCGTCGAACGCCGACGGCGCCCGGCTGGTGGCGGAGGGCCGGTACGACGCGGCGTTCGCCGGTGAGTTCGCGGCGCCGACGTACGGGCTGGAGCCGCTGGCCACGGAGATCCACGACGCGGCGAACGCCGAGACCCGCTTCGTGCTGGTGGGCCGGCCGGCCCGGCCGGTCGCGCCGACCGGCGCGGACAAGACCTCGGCGGTGTTCTGGCTGGGCGACGACCACCCCGGCGCACTGCTGGAACTGCTGCAGGAGTACGCGGTGCGCGGGGTGAACCTGATCCGCATCGAGTCGCGGCCCACCGGTGAGGGGATCGGGCGGTACTGCTTCTCGGTGGACTGCGAGGGGCACATCACCGAGCGCCGGGTGGGTGAGGCGTTGATGGGCCTGAAGCGGATCTGTCCGCAGGTGCGTTTCCTCGGCTCGTACCCGCGCGCGGACGAGGTGCCCCCGCAGCAGCGCAAGGGGACCACGGACGAGGAGTTCACGGCCGCGGCGGACTGGCTGGGCCGTGCCCTGGACGGGCGGGTCTGAGGCCGTTCGCGCACCGCTTCACGGGGCCTCCGGTGAACAACCGGTGGCTCCTTCGGTTGTCCACCGCGTTATCCACAGGCCCCTGCCGCAGGCTGGGGATAAGTCGACAGAACAAGTCGCCCAATGAACCGCCAGATCGACAAATCGGCACACTCATACCAAGTGGACCCACAGGACCACAGGTCATCATTCGTCATCCCAATACATTCGAACAACTCGATAGAGGGAAGAGTTCTCACTCGAAAGTGAGTGTTAAGAGGGTTTGGACCGGGAATGCATGCCCCCGCACCCACCTCGCGAAATGATCAAGCCCATCTTCCACAGCCCATCCACACCCGCTGTGGACAAGCGACGGAGAGCCCCCTCCCCCTGTGGATAACCCTCCGCTCCGGACCTGCCCCAACTGCCTTTGCCCACAGGCCACATGCCCTCCCCGGAGGGACGCGAAGAATTCGGTTGACGGTAACCGACCCGCCATTACCGGTCGTCCGGCATTTCCCGCAGCCTCCTTTCAAAACGGACATAACGCCCCATAAAGCACTTAAGTTGTCGCGTCGGCGCCCGGCGCACCGGTAGCCTGTTCCCGTGATTGACCTTCGCCTGCTTCGTGAGGACCCCGACCGTGTGCGCGCCTCCCAGCGCGCCCGTGGAGAGGACGTCGCGCTCGTCGACGCCCTCCTCTCCGCCGACGAGCGGCGCAGGTCGTCCAGTACCCGCTTCGACGAGCTGCGCGCGGAGCAGAAGGCGCTGGGCAAGCTCATCGGCAGGGCGCAGGGCGAGGAGAAGGCCGAGCTGCTCAAGAAGGCCGGCGAGCTCTCGGCCGCCGTCAAGGCCGCCGACGCCGAGCAGCACGAGGCGGCCGAGGAGGCGCAGCGCCTGCTGCTGCAGCTCGGCAACATCGTCCACCCGGACGTCCCCGTCGGCGGCGAGGAGGACTTCGTCGTCAAGGAGGTCGTCGGCAGCCCCCGCGACTTCGCCGACGAGGGCTTCGAGCCCAGGGACCACATCGACCTCGGCGAACTGCTCGGCGCCATCGACGTCGACCGCGGCGCCAAGGTCTCCGGCTCGCGCTTCTACTACCTGACCGGCGTCGGCGCCCTGCTGGAGCTGGCCCTGGTCAACGCGGCCGTCGCGCAGGCCACCGCGGCCGGCTTCACCCCGATGCTGACCCCGACGCTGGTCAAGCCGGAGGCCATGGCCGGCACCGGCTACCTCGGCCAGGTCGAGGACGACGTGTACTACCTGGAGAAGGACGGCCTGTACCTGGTCGGCACCTCCGAGGTCCCGCTCGCCGCGTACCACATGGACGAGATCATCGAGGCGTCCAGGCTGCCGCTGCGCTACGCGGGTTTCTCGCCCTGCTACCGGCGCGAGGCGGGTTCGTACGGCAAGGACACCCGCGGCATCATCCGCGTCCACCAGTTCGACAAGGTGGAGATGTTCGTCTTCACCCGCCCCGAGGACGCCGAGGCCGAGCACGCGAGGCTGCTCGAGTGGGAGAAGCAGTGGCTGACCTCGCTCGAACTGCCCTACCGGGTGATCGAGCTGGCCTCGGGCGACCTGGGCTCCTCCGCGGCGCGCAAGTTCGACTGCGAGGCGTGGATCCCCACGCAGGGCAAGTACCGCGAGCTGACCTCCACCTCGAACACCACCGAGTTCCAGGCCCGCCGGCTGTCGGTGCGGCTGCGGGACGAGAAGGGCACCCGCCCGCTGGCCACGCTCAACGGCACGCTGTGCGCCATCCCGCGCACGATCGTCGCCATCCTGGAGAACCACCAGCAGGCCGACGGCTCGGTCCGCGTCCCCGAGGTGCTGCGCCCCTACCTGGGCGGCCGTGAGGTGCTGGAGCCGGTCGCCAAGTGACCTCCCCACTCCCCTACCGCCTGATCGCGACGGATCTCGACGGCACGCTGCTCGGCCCCGACCACACCGTCTCGGAGCGTTCCCGCAAGGCGCTCGCCGCGGCCACCGCGGCGGGTGCCGCGCACATCGTCGTCACCGGGCGCCCGGTGGCCCGTACGGTGCGCGTCCTGGATGACCTCGGCTACGAGGGCCTGGCCGTCTGCATGCAGGGCGCGCAGGTCTACCACGCCGGCGAGCGCCGGCTGCTGACCTCTGTCACGCTGGACCGGCAGACCGCCCGGGCGGCGCTGGCCAAGATCGAGGCGGAGACGGGCCGGCTGGCCGTGGCGGCCGCGCTCGACGGCGTGGACGGCGACATCGTGCTCGGCCCCGGCTACCGGCTGTTCGAGTCCGAGCTGCCGGTGGGCGGCACGGTGGACGACGTGGCGGGGCTGTGGGCCTCGCCCGTCAGCAAGCTCTACATCCAGTGCCCGGGGATGGGGGACGACGAGCTCGCGCAGGCCGCGACCGCGGCCGCCGGCGGCCTGGTCAGCGCCGTGATGTCCGGTACGGGCATCGTGGAGCTGCTGCCGCTGGGCCTGTCCAAGGCCCGGGGGCTCTCGCTGGCCGCCCGCCGGCTGGGCGTGACGGCCGCGGAGACCATCGCCTTCGGCGACATGCCCAACGACCTGCCGATGTTCGAGTGGGCCGGCCACGGCGTCGCGATGGGCAACGCCCACACACTGCTCAAGGCGGCCGCCGACGAGGTCACGGCCTCCAACGGCGAGGACGGGATCGCCCTGGTCCTGGAGCGGCTCTTCCCCTGGGCGTGAGCCCGCGGCACGCGAGGCCGATCAGCAGGGCGATGACGTGCCCGAGGTCGGTGCAGGTGCGGCCCGGGGTCACCAGGGGATACGCGAGGAAGCCCGCGGCGGCGAGCAGGTAGGGCAGCCGCCAGGGCGGTCGCACACGGTGGGCGGGTACGCCGACGACCCCGGCGAGCCCGTAGCTGACGCCGATGTCGACGGTCCGGGCGAGTGAGGCCGGCAGCCGGCTGGCGTGGATGCCCAGCTGGACGGCCTGCTGGACGGCCTGCTGGACGGCCTGCTGGCTGAGGACGCTCGCCCCGGCATGGGCCAGGGCGGCGACGCCGAGCCAGCGCCGGGTGCCCAGCCGGCGCTCGGCGGGCGCGTGGACGGCCCCGAAGCAGAGCGCGTACAGCCCGAAGGCCGCCGGCGACTCGGTCCACAGCGCGCTGCCGAGCAGCGCGCGGACCGGCCGGGACCCCAGCTCCGCCAGGTTCGTGCTGTTCTGGTGCAGCAGGAAGGACCCCAGGTCCGGCGGGGCGGCCGCCATGACGCAGCTGGTCGCGGCGAGGACCAGCAGCCAGATGCGCGTCCCGGGGGTGGAGCGCACCCAGGCGCGCACGTCGGGGACGACGACCCGGGCCGCCGCGCCGCGCGGTGCGGAGCGGCGGCGCCCGGTGCCGGCGGTGCCGGCCGTCTCGTCCACCGCCATCCCCTCCATCGTGCGGCAGGGGAAAGGCGGCTTCAGCGGGTTCAGGCCGCCTTGATCGCGGAGATGTCGAAGGTCAGCTTGACCTTCTCGCTGATCAGGACGCCGCCACCCTCGAGGGCCGCGTTGTAGGTGAGGCCCCAGTCGGAGCGGTTGACGGTCGTGGAGCCCTCGAAGCCGACCCGGAGGTTGCCGTAGGGGTCGGTGGCCGAGCCGTTGTAGGTGAAGTCGATGGAGACCGGCTTGGTGGTGTCCTTGATCGTCAGGTCACCGTGCATGCGGTAGGTCTCGTCGTCGACCTGCTCGGCGGAGGAGCTACGGAAGCGGATCTCCGGGTAGGTCGCGGCGTCGAAGAAGTCACCGGTGCGCAGGTGCTCGTCGCGCTGGGTCTGGTTGGTGTCGATGCTGACGACCTTGATCGTGACCTCGGCGGAGGAGTTGGCCGGCTTGCTGCCGTCCAGCTGCAGCTTGCCCTCGTACTCCGCGAACTGGCCGCGCACGGTGGTGACCATCGCGTGGCGCACGGAGAAGCCGACCTCGCTGTGGGTCGGGTCGATCGTGTACTCACCGGTCAGGTGCGCCAGGTCGGCGGAGGGCGCGGTGGTGACGGCGGCGGTCGCGGTGGCTTCGCTCTTGCGGCTGAAGAGACCCATGATGAACTCCTTGGGGACGTGTTGGTTTACGATTCAACCTCCTTCACCGTAACGGCATTCCCTTGAATTTTCAAGGAGTCCTGTGACGCGGCCCACTTCCAGGGGAGGGGGACGAGGCGCCGCCGGCCCCGCACACGGGACCACAAGCGGCGGAGCCCGGCGGCGGAACGCGCGGCGAGCGCGTCGACGCGGTGGGCCAGCTCCGGGCTGAACAGCGCGATGAGCAGGCCGAGGGCGGCCAGGAACACGCCCACGGCGAAGAGCAGCGGAGTCTCGGACATCACGCCGCAAATCTGACAATCCGATGTGTGGACGTCAGGGGAGCAGGGCCGCCCGGGCGGAAGAAGTCCACCCGGGCGGCTTACGGGACGACAGGCCTCAGGCCGGAACGATCACTCCTCGCCGGCCAGCGTCAGCGACCGCATCCGCTGCCCCGCGAAAGCGGTCGCGGCGAGGGTGACGCCGACGAGCAGCACCACCGCGAGCGGCAGCCCCACGTCGGAGGTCACCAGGCCCTCGCCGGCGATCTTCTGGGCCAGCGCCAGGGCCCACTGCTGCACGCTCAGCGTGCGTGCCCCCGGCACCAGGCTGCCGATCAGCGACTCCCAGATCAGCGCGTAGACCAGGCCGAAGACCACCGCCTGCCGGGTCACCACGCCCAGCAGCAGGAAGATCGCCGCGTACGTGACCGAGGCGACCGCCGCCGCCGCGGTGAACGCCAGCGCGATGCCCTGGCTGTTGCCGTTGAGGATGAACCCGGCGATCAGGGTCGGCACGGCCGAGAAGACCACCGACACCGCGATCGCGACCAGCAGCTTGGTGACGATGATCGTCGGCCGCCGCACCGGCTTGGCCAGCAGGTAGATGATCGAGCCGTCGTCGATCTCCGGCCCGATGGCGCCGGTGCCGGCGATCACGCCGACCAGCGGCACCATCGTCGCCAGCGCGAAACCGCCCAGCACCGAACTCGCGATGGAGTCGTCGGCGCCGACCAGCACCCGCACCGCCACGGAGATCAGGATCAGCAGCGCGGGCAGGGCGAACAGGACCAGGGCCCGGCGGCGGCCCAGCAGCCCCCGGTAGGTCAGCCTGGCCACGGTGGGATTGAACATCGGAGCTCCTTACAGCCGTGTGCCTACGCCGTGACCAGGTAGGAGAAGACGCTCTCCAGGGACTCGTCGGACGGCGAGACCGTGTAGAGCCGGATGCCCCGCTCCCGCGCGACGCGCGGCAGCAGCTCGGTGAAGCCGGCGAAGTCGATCGCCTGGATGCGCAGCGCCCGCTCCTTCCAGTCCAGCTCGATGGCGGCCGTGGACCCGTCCGCGATCAGCGCGGCGGCGAGCGCCCGGTCGTCGCTGGAGCGCACCAGGTAGCGGTGCGGCCGGTCCGTCATGAGCCGGCGGATCTTGCGGAAGTCGCCCGAGGCGGCGTGCCGGCCGGCGACGACCACCTCGATGTGGCTCGCCAGCTGCTCGACCTCCTCCAGGATGTGCGAGGAGAACAGCACCGTGCGGCCCTCGGCGCCCATCCGCCGCAGCAGGTCCATCAGGTGCAGCCGCTGCCGGGGGTCCATGCCGTTGAAGGGCTCGTCCAGCAGCAGCACCGACGGGTCGTGCACCAGCGCGGAGGCCATCTTGGCGCGCTGCCGCATGCCCTTGCTGTACGTGGCGACCGGACGGTCCTGGGCGAACTCCATCTCGACCGTGGCCAGGGCGCGCTGCGCCGCCGCCCCCGCGTCCGCCAGCCCGTGCAGCTCGGCGTTGGCGACCACGAACTCGCGCGCCGTCAGGAAGTCGTACATCGCCTCGCGCTCGGGGACGATGCCGATGTGCCGGTACACCTGCTCGTTGCGCCAGACCGTGGCGCCGTCGAGGGTGACGGTGCCGGCCGAGGGGGCCAGGAAGCCGCCCATCATGTTGATCAGGGTGGACTTGCCCGCGCCGTTGGGGCCGAGCAGGCCGGTGACGCCGGGGCCGATCGTCATCGTCACGTCGTTGACGGCGACGACGTTGCCGAACCAGCGGGACACATGGTCGATGGACAGGGTGGTCACGACAGTACGGCCTTTCGGTAGCGGCGCATCAGCAGGCCGAAGGAGCCGGCGATCACGGCGAGGAGGACGAGGAGGTAGACCGTGCCGACGACCGCGTCCTTCGGACCCGCGCCCTCGGGGAAGCTGGAGGTCGCGCCCAGCCACCAGGTCTGCGCGCCGTCGATCAGCGTGATCGGCGAGAACAGGCCCAGCCAGCCGATCACGTCGGCGTTGCCGTTGATCGAGGCGACGCCCTGCACGCTGGTCACCGCGCCGTACGAGAGCGTGAACACCGCGATGACCGCGGCGACGCCGAAGCCCCGGCGCGGCGTCAGCGCCGCGATGACCAGGCCGATGCCCGAGAACAGCATCGACAGCAGCAGCGCGGCGAGCATCGCCTTGGCGAAGCCCGCGCTCTGGTCGCTCACGTCGAACTTGGCCAGCAGCGCCCCGATGTACATGACCAGCAGCGGCGTCCCGGTGAGGATGAACAGCGCCGTGGTCAGCGCCGCGAACTTCGACGCGACGTAGTCGACCGCCTCGATCGGACGGGAGAAGTACAGCGGGGTCGTCTTGAACCGCAGGTCCAGGGAGACGGACTGCGGGGCCTGGGCCGCCAGGTAGAGGCCGATGACCGCCTGCATGATGATCGCGTACTGGGTGTACTCGATCGGCAGTTTGGTCGCCTTGGTGCCGATCGCCACCGCGACCATGATCCCGGCCGGCACGCACATCACGGCCAGCAGGATCATCGGCAGCACCTTGGACTTCGCCGACCGGCCGAGCCCGTAGGCGCTGCGCAGGCTCTGCACGTACAGCGACTTGCGCGCGTAGCCACGGCCCAGCCGCGGGCCGTCGTAGTGCCGGTAGCCGATGTCGTGGATGACGTCGGCGGCGGGCGGCCTGCCCTCAAGCTGCGTCATGCTCGTCCCCTCCCCGGAAGATCTCGGCGATGCGGTGCCGGTGCTGCTCCATGCGCACCAGGCCCGTGCCGAGCTCCGCGACCGCGTCGCGGACCGCGTCGTACGTCTCGTCCCCGTCGATGTCGACCATGACCAGCCGGCCGTCCGCGTGCGCGTTCAGCCCGGCGGCGGTCAGCTTCTCGACCAGCTCGTCCTCGTGCTCGGTGACCTCGACGGTGAGCGAGGCGGTCGCCTGGGTGAAGTCGCTGGTCGAGGAGGAGCGCAGGAGGGAGCCGCCGTCGATGACGACGATGTGGTCGCTGGTGCGCTCCAGTTCACCGAGCAGGTGGGAGGTGACCAGCACGGAGATGCCGAACTCGGTGTGCACGCGGCGGATGAGTTCGAGCATGTCGTCGCGGCCGACGGGGTCCAGCCCGTTCGTCGGCTCGTCGAGCAGCACCAGCCGGGGATCGTGGACCAGTGCCTGGGCCAGCTTCACCCGCTGTTTCATGCCCGTGGAGTACCCGCCCATGGGGCGGTACCGCTCCTCGTACAGGCCGACGTGGCGGAGCGTGTCCGCGGTGCGCTCGCGCGCGGCGGACGGCGGCAGCCCCGAGATACGGGCCATGTGGACGACGAACTCCGTCGCCGACACGTCCGGGGGCAGGCAGTCGTGCTCCGGCATGTAGCCCACATGGGCGCGGATCGCCGCGCCCTCTGTCGCCACATCCATGCCCAGGACGGCGGCCCGGCCTTCTGTGGCCGGCGCCAACCCCAGGAGGATTTTGATCAGGGTCGACTTGCCGGCTCCGTTGGCACCGACCAACCCGGTCACGCCGGGAGCGATGTCGACGGTGAGCCGGTCCAGAGCGGTCACCCTCGGGTACCGCTTCGTCAGGCTTTCGGTAGCGATCACAGTCACGCCACGAACCTAGTGGCGCGGGCCACACCCCGTCGTCAGTCTGGGGGGCGGTTGTGCGTAGTCCTTCGGGTTGACTTCCCCGTAGGGGAGGCGGTGCGGTGCGTCCGTCTTGCCGGGATTCCTCCTGCGGGTCGCGCGGTTCAGCCGCGGCGGGGCGTCGTCCGGGAGCACGGTCGGCTCCACCGGTCCGCCCCGACGGGCCGGACCCCGCGATGGTGCCGCGTGGCGCTGCGCCGGATCGTGGGGTGCGTGTACGGGTGCGCGTGCGGGTGCACGGGTGTGCGGGTGCCGCGCTCACGCGGGGGGTGCGTGGGTGTGCGGTGCTGGGTCGCGGGGTGCGTCGGTGCGCGGTGCGGGCGGCGTGTACGTGTGCGGGTGCCCGCTTCGCCGTACACGCGAGCGGGGCGGTGACGGCCGCCGTCGAGCACGGGCGGGCCGGCGACCGGACGGTCCGTGGCCCACGGGTGGGGCCGGGTCGGGCCGGTGGTGACCGTCGCAGCCTCGGGGGTGCGGGGCGTCTCCGGCATCGTCGTCCTCGTGCTCTGGGTGGTGCTGGGGGTGGTACCGGGGGTGGCGCTGGGCGTGTTGCCGGGGGTGGTGCTCACTGCCGTGCTCCGGCCCGGGCCCGTGAGTACGCCCGTCGTCCGGGGCGTCCGGACGGTCCCGCTGGAGCGGGCGCCGTGTCCGGCGCCGTGGTGGTGCGTGGAATCCGGGGTCGAGGCGGCTTGACGGTCCGTCAACGGGGTCCGTTCGGCACGCCGTACCGGCTGGTCACGCGCGTCCGCGGCGGTCATGCGCAGAGCGCCCACTCGCGGCGCGGGGTACGGGCCGGGGCCTCGGTCATGTCGCTCAGCGCGGGGTCGAGGCCGGCGTCGCCGATCGGACGGGTGCGCACACGGGCCACGGGCGAGGCGCCGTGGGCTTCGGCGCGGATGCGCTGCTTCATCGTCGGCGGCAGGGAGTGGGCGTCGGCGGCGGCGGTGAGGCAGGGCGCCGGGACGAAGGGAACGGACGGCTCGGGCACGACGGGCTCGTCGCGGTACGGCGTGAGGGACGACGGACGCGGCGAGCGATGCGACGAGCGATGCGACGAGCTGCGGGACGCCTTGCGGGACGACGGGACCTCGGGTGTGCGTCCGCCGGGTTCGGCGCGAAGCCCCGGTTCGACACGCAGTTCCGGTTCGACACGCGGTCCCGGCCCGGACGCGGCGGCGCCCACGGCCACCGGTCGTGGTGCCGGTTCCGTTCGCGGAGCCGGTGCCCAGTGGCGCACCGCCTCGGCGGTGGGCAGGAACCGGGTGCCGGGGAGGGCCTCCGGTCGCGGCGCGGCCGGAGCCGTGCTACGCGACACCGGGACGGCGAACCCGAAGTACGCGACCATCTTGAGCAGGAGCGTCACGAAGACGTCCCAGAACGTCCTGACATGGGTGTTGGCAGCCATGACCTCTCACTTCCTTCGGTGAGTCGGGAGCGACTAATCCGATGATGCGGAAGTGAGCACGAAATCCTCGGTGCCGCACCCCGGGGATGCCGATATTCCGATCAACACCACCCGGGTGGCCGAGCCGTGCCCCGGCCGGCCTCTCAGGCGACGACCTTTCGCCGGGGTGCTCCCCGAGTTGCGGCTCCCCACCACCGGGGGTATCGGCGCCGCAGGGAGCGACAAAGACCCGGCCGGCGGCGTCCGCGGGAGGTCCCAGGGTCCCGTGGCGTGCGGAGGCGCCGGCCGGGCGGGCGCGGCTCGCCGACGGGTTTCCACCGGACGGCGGCTGCCGCCCCGATCGCCCCACCACTTCGGCCCGGGCGGCCGGAAGCCACCCCGTAGGGTGGGGAACATGCGCCTGAGCACTGTGATTCTGCCGATCTACCGCTGGCACGAGCAGGGGCGGAAGGTCTGGCGCCGGGCCGAGGAGCTCGGCTTCCACACCGCCTACACCTACGACCACCTGTCGTGGCGGAGCTTCCGGGACGGCCCGTGGTTCGGGGCGGTCCCGACGCTGACGGCGGCGGCTGCGGCGACGGAGCGGATCCGGCTGGGCACGCTCGTCACCTCACCGAACTTCCGGCACCCGGTGACGCTGGCCAAGGAGCTGATCACCCTCGACGACGTCAGCGGCGGGCGGCTGACACTCGGCATCGGCGCCGGCGGGGTGGGCTACGACGCGACCGCGCTGGGCCAGGTGGCGTGGACTCCGCGCGAACGGGCCGACCGCTTCGGCGAGTTCGTCGCCGTGCTGGACCGGTTGCTGACGGAGCCGGTGGTGACTCAGGACGGCGAGTTCTACTCGGCGCACGAGGTGCGGAACATCCCCGGCTGCGCGCAGCGTCCGCGGGTGCCCTTCGCGGTGGCGGCGACGGGCCCGCGCGGACTGCGGCTGGCGGCCCGCTACGGCCAGGCCTGGGTGACCTACGGGGACCCGAAGGGCCCGGCGGACGTGCCGGTGGACAAGTGCCCCGAGGTCGTCTCGCGCCAGTACGACCAGCTGGAGATCGCCTGTGCCGAGATCGAGCGCGACCCGGGCGAGCTCGACCGCGTCCTGCTGACCGGGTCGACGGCCGAGCGCCCGCTGGAGTCGCTCGACGCCTTCGTCGACTTCGCGGGCCGCTACGCGGAAGCCGGCATCACGGAGATCGTGCTCCACTGGCCGGTGCCGGACTCCGTCTACGCGGCGGACGAGAAGGTCTTCGAGCTCATCGCGACCGAGGCGCCGGCCCAGCTCAGTTGAGCCGGCGGCGGGCGTTGCGCCGCCACTGGCCGAGCAGCACGGGCGACGCCGCGGGCGGCGGACCCGCGGGACAGACGTCGAAGTGGCTGATCCGGCAGGTGTCGGAGGGGACGGTGGCCCGCAGGTTGACCGCCGTGCCGTCACCCGCGACCCGCCAGCGCCGGCCGGCCGGGACGGCGCCCAGCGGCCACTCGCCGGGCTCCACCAGGATCCAGTGGCCGCCGGCGGTGCGGTGGCGGTACGCGGCGCAGGCGCACCGGCCGCAGGTCGTGGCGGTGCCGCCCGCCGGATCGGCGACGGGTATCCCGGCGCGAGCCGCCAGGCGGATGCCGTCCACGACCGTCGGCAAAGCGTCGGCCAGGAGCACCGGTTCCCGGTCGGGCTGCTCTTCACAACGCACAAGGGCCATGGCGTGATGGTGGCAGCCGGCACTGACAACGGCGACGGAGAGTGTGGCGGTCCTCGCACTCCGCACCCACCTGCTGTCATATGCATCCGCATGGGGGACCATGGGTCGGTGACCTCAGCCACCCAGCATCCCCGGACCCCGGACGCCACCCTCGCGGCCCCCGCGCCGCGGCTGATCGCCACCGACCTGGACGGCACGCTCCTGCGCGACGACAAGACCGTCTCGGCCCGTACGATCGCCGCCCTGGCGGACGCGGAGGCCGCGGGCATCGAGGTCTTCTTCGTAACGGGGCGGCCCGCACGGTGGATGGACGTCGTCGCCGCGCACACCGCCGGCCACGGCATGGCGATATGCGCCAACGGCGCCGCCGTCTACGACCTGCACCGCGGCAGGCGGCTGCTGGCTGCCTACCCCCTCGACCCCCGGGACGCGCTCGCGGTCATCGCGGCCCTGCGCACCGCCGTCCCCGGCACGGCCTTCGCCGTCGAGCTGACCGGCGGCTTCGCGTACGAGCCGGACTACCCGCCGTACGCCCCCGCCCCCGACGCGGTCGTGGCCCCGGTACAGGATCTGCTCGACGGCGGGCGGCAGGGCCAGCCCGTGCTGAAGCTGCTGGCCAAGCACCCCTCCATCGACCCGGACGTCTTCCTGCGCACCGCGCGCGCGGTGGCCGGGGAGCACGCCGAGATCACCCGCTCCAGCGCGTCGGCGCTGCTCGAGATCAGCGGCACCGGGGTCAGCAAGGCGACCACGCTCGCGCGCTGCTGCGCGGACCTCGGCATCTCCGCCGAGGAGGTGGTGGCCTTCGGGGACATGCCCAACGACCTCGCCATGCTGTCGTGGGCGGGCACCTCGTACGCCGTCGCCAACGCCCACCCCGACGTGCTGGCCGCCACGACGCACCGCACCGCGGCGAACGAGGAGGACGGCGTGGCCCGCGTCATCGAGCGGATCCTCGCCGCCCGCTGACCCCGGCGGGCCGGCTCACAGGGGCGCCTCCCAGGCGAGCGCGGTGCCCTTGCCGTCAGGTCCCGGCCCGAAGGTGGACTCGCCGCCCAGCGACTCCGCGCGGCGGGCGAGGTTGCGCAGCCCGCTGCGCCGCCCCGTCTCGGGGATGCCGACGCCGTCGTCGGAGACGATGAGCCGCACACCCTCGCGGCCGTCGGAGAGCACGGCGGTGGCGTCGAGCACCACCTCGACCCAGGTGGCGCCGGCGTGCCGCTGCACGTTGGACAGTGCTTCGCGCAGCGCCGCCACGAGGTTGCGGGCGCTGAGCGCGCCGACCCGGTGGTCGACGGGTCCGACGAAGCGGACGGACGGTGGGAAGCCGAGGCCGCGGGCGGCGGAGCCGGTCTCGCGCAGCACCTGGGCGCGCAGTCCCGCGGGGGCGTCGTCCCGCGGCTCCTGCTGGAGCGCGAAGATCGCCGTCCGCACCTCCTGGATGGTGGCGTCCAGTTCCTCGACCGCGTGCGCGATGCCCTCCTCGGCGTCGGGCGGCAGCGCCTTGCGCCGCGCCGACTGGAGCATCAGGCCCGTCGCGAAGAGCCGCTGGATGACCAGGTCGTGCAGATCGCGGGCGATCCGGTCGCGCTCCTCGTACACGGCCAGCCGGTTGCGGTCCCGCTGGGCGCCGGCGAGCAGCAGGGCCAGCGCCGCCTGTGCCGCGAACTGGATGGCGACGAACCGCTCGTCCTCGGTGAAGCCCGGCACGCCGTGGGCCCTGGGCAGCGCGAGCGCCCCCATCACATGGCCGCTGCTCTGCAGCGGCAGCATCATGCAGGCCCCGAAGCGCGGGGCGATGGCCATGGTCATCCGGGCGTCGGTCGACGCGTCCTCCACGAACACCGGCTCGCCCGCCATCAGCGGCGCCACGGGCGGGCTGTCCGCCTCGAGCAGCGTGCCGACCAGGCCCGCGGGCTGTTCGGCCGAGACGGCGACCACTTCGAGACCGCCCTCGACGGTCGGCAGCAGAACCAGGCCCGCGTCGGCCCCCACGAGCGCGCGGGCCTGCTGGGCGACGACGTCGAGCGCGTCGTCGCCCGGTTGCTCGTCCGCCAGCAGCGCGCTGGTGACCGAGCCGACGGCGTCCAGCAGCCTGGCCAGTGGTTCTGCCATACGGCGAGCCTAGGACGGTGCCGCGTCCTACGCCGTGATCGACTCCGGCTCCGGCGCGTTCGGTGCGTCGGCCGCGCGCTCGCGGTCCAGGCTCCGGCGGAACGGGCCGTCGGCGGCGGCCAGCTCACGGTGCGTACCGCGCTGGACGACCCGGCCGTGGTCGAGGACGAGAATCTCGTCGACCTCCTCCAGACCGGTGAGGCGGTGGGTGATCAGCACGGTCGTCCGGCCCGTGGTCGCGGCCAGCAGATCGGCGGTCAGGGCGTCGGCGGTGGCCAGGTCGAGGTGTTCGGCCGGCTCGTCGAGCACCAGGACGGGGAAGTCGGCGAGCAGCGCGCGGGCCAGCGCCAGCCGCTGGCGCTGGCCGCCGGACAGGCGGGTGCCGTGCTCGCCGACCGGGAGGTCGAGGTCCAGGTCGAGCCGTGCGGCGGCGAGCGCCTTGCGCAGTTCCGTGTCGTCCGCGCCGGGGCGGGCCAGGCGCAGGTTCTCCCGGACCGTGCTGTCGAAGGCGTGCGCGTCCTGGGCGCACAGGCCGACCATCCGGCGCACCGCGTCGCCGTCGAGGGCCGTGGCATCGCTGCCCGCGAGGGTGTACGCGCCCTCCTCGACGTCCAGGAAGCGCAGCAGCACGTGGGCGAGGGTCGTCTTGCCCGATCCGGAGGGACCGACGACGGCGATCCGGCGGCCGGGGCTCAGCTCCAGGCCGACGCCGTCCAGCGCGGGCCGGGGCTGCCCCGGATGGCGGGCGGTGAGTCCGCGCAGCACCAGGGGGTGGGGCCCGGCGGGCGCGGCCGCGGGGTGCGCGGGCTCCCGTACGGGCTCGGGGGTGTCGAGTACGTCGTACACGCGCCGCGCCGCCTGCCGGCTGCGCTGCCGGTACTGCGCCGCGAGCGGCAGGGCCGTCACCGCCTCGAAGGCGGCGAGCGGGGTGAGCACGACCACCGCGAGCGCGACCCCGGACAGGCCGCCGTCGGCCACCGCCCGCACGCCCGCCCAGGCGCAGAGGGTGACGGTGAGTCCGCTGACCAGGGCGCCGAGCCCGGCCCCGAGCGCCGCGCCGGCCGCGGAGCGGGCAGCGATCCGGGTGAGCGCCCGGTCCGCCTCGGCCGCCTTGGCGCGGCGCCCGGGCAGGGCCCCGGCGACGGTCAGTTCGGCGGTACCGGTGAGCACCTCGACCACCTGGGCCGCGAGTTCGCCGCGGGCGGGGGCGAGAGCGCGTTCGGCGCGCCGGGCGAGCGCCGCGGAGGCGGCGGGCACGGCCACACCGGCGGTGAGCAGTCCCACCGCCAGGGCGGCTCCGGCACCGGGCAGCAGCCACACGGTGAACGCGGCCGCGGCGGTGCCGGAGAGCGCGGCGGCGCCGGCCGGGAGCAGCCAGCGCAGGAAGTAGTCCTGCAGACCGTCCACGTCGGCGACGAGGCGGGAGAGCAGGTCGCCCCGCCGGGTGTCGCGCAGCGCGGCGGGCGCGAGCCGCTCCAGCCGCCGGTACACGGTGACCCTGAGGCCGGCGAGGGCGCGGAGGACGGCGTCGTGCGAGACCAGGCGCTCGGCGTAGCGGAAGACCGCCCGGCCGATGCCGAAGGCCCTGGTCGCGGTGACCGCGACCATCAGGTACAGGACCGGCGGCTGCTCCGAGGCCCTGGATATCAGCCAGGCCGAGGTCGCCATCAGGCCGACGGCGCTCAGCAGGGCGAGGGCGCCGAGCAGCAGCGCGAGGGCGAACCGCGGCCGCAGCGGCGTGGCGATCCGGCGCACGCGGGTCAGCGGCGCGGACCCCGTGGCCGACGCGGCGGACGAGGAGGACGAGGAGGACACGGCGAGGGCCGCACCGAGGGGTTCGGGGGCGGGCGTACCGGCCGCGGCCCGGGCCGGGGGCGCCGCTGCCGGCACGGCACGCGGCGGGCGGCCGTCGAGCCGCACCGTGCGGTCGGCCACGGCGAGCAGCGCGGGGCGGTGCACGACGAGCAGCACCGTGCGGCCGGCCGCGAGCCGCCGTACGGCGTCGACCACGGCCGCCTCGGTCTCGCCGTCCAGTGCCGCCGTCGGCTCGTCGAGCAGCAGCAGCGGCCGGTCGGCGAGGAACGCCCGGGCCAGCGCGACGCGTTGGCGCTGCCCGGCGGAGAGCCCGGCGCCGCCCTCCCCGAGGGCCGTCGCGGGGTCGAGGTCCGGGGCGCCGGCGTCCCGGAGCGCGGCACGGACCTCGGCCGGGCTCGCG
Source organism: Streptomyces sp. BoleA5 (assembly GCF_000373665.1). Taxonomy (NCBI): domain Bacteria; kingdom Bacillati; phylum Actinomycetota; class Actinomycetes; order Kitasatosporales; family Streptomycetaceae; genus Streptomyces; species Streptomyces sp. BoleA5. The sequence continues at coordinate 63,419 of NZ_KB892093.1, read as the reverse complement.
TCCGGCCGGGTCAGCCGTACGTTGTCGGCGATGGTCCCGGCGAACAGGTGCGGCCGCTGGGGCACCCAGGCGATCTGCCGGTGCCAGCCGGCCGGGTCGTGGGCGGCGAGGTCGGCGCCGTCGGCCAGGACCCGTCCCGAGGTCGGTTCGGTGAAGCCGAGCAGTACGGAGAGCAGCGTGCTCTTGCCGATCCCGCTGGGGCCGGTGAGGGCGATCGTCTCACCGGGGGAGACCCGCAGGGAGACCGGGCCGAGGCGGCCCTCGACGGCCACCTCGTCCAGTGCGACGACCGCGGTCCGCAGGTCGGGGGCCTGTGCCGTGCCGCGCCGGGGCGGCGCGGTCTCCAGGACGGCGAAGACCTCGTCGGCGGCGGCGAGCCCCTCGGCGGCCGCGTGGTACTGGGCTCCCACCTGGCGCAGCGGCAGGTACGCCTCGGGCGCCAGGACGAGGATGACCAGCCCGGTGTAGAGGTCGAGTTCACCGTGGACCAGCCGCATGCCGACGCCGACGGCGACCAGGGCGACGGAGATGGTGGAGAGCAGTTCCAGTGCGAAGGAGGAGAGGAAGGTGATGCGCAGCGTCCGCATCGTGGCGCGCCGGTGGTCGGCGGTGATGACGCGGATGGACTCGGCCTGGGCCTTGGCCCGGCCGAAGACCTTGAGGGTGGGCAGGCCCGCGACGACGTCGAGGAAGTGGCCGGACAGCCGGGCGAGCAGCTGCCACTGACGGTCCATGCGGGTCTGGGTGGCCCAGCCGATCAGGACCATGAAGACGGGGATGAGGGGGAGGGTCAACGCGATGGTGAGCGCCGAGATCCAGTCCTCGGTGACGATGCGGGCCAGGACGGCCGCGGGCACCACGACGGCCAGGCCCAGTTGGGGCAGGTAGCGGGCGAAGTAGCCGTCCAGGGCGTCGATGCCCCGGGTGGCGAGCGTGGTGAGCTCACCGGTCCGGCGCTCGGTGAGCCCCGCCGGGCCCAGGGCGGTGACCCGCTCCAGGAGCTGTGTGCGCAGCTGGGACTTGACTGCGGCGGAGGCGCGGTGGGCGCACAGCTCGGTGAGCCAGGAGACGGCCGCCCGGCCCGCCGCGACGCCGGCGAGCAGCAGCAGCGGTGTGCGCAGCGCCCCGGCGCCGAGACCGTCCTCGAAACCCCCGACGACGATCTCCGCGACGATCATCGCCTGCGCGATGACCAGGCCCGCGCCGACGAGGCCGAGCAGGACGGAGACGGCGAGGAACACACGGGTCGCGCGGGCGTACCTCAGGAGCCGGGGGTCGACGGGTTTCACGTGAAACAGCTCCTCAGTGCGCTTCGGCGATGTGCTGGGTGCCGATCCGCCTGCGGAACACCCAGTACGTCCAGGCCTGGTAGAGCACGACCAGCGGGGCCGCGATCGCGGCGCACCAGGTCATGATCTTCAGCGTGTACGGGGTCGAGGAGGCGTTCTCCACCGTCAGGCTCCACGCGGGGTCCAGCGTGGACGGCATGACGTCCGGGAAGAGCACCAGGAAGAGCATCGCCACCGCGGCGACGACGGTGATCCCGGAGAAGGCGAACGCCCAGCCCTCGCGGCCCCGCAGATTGGCGCCGAGCGCGGCGAGCAGCGCCAGCACGGCGACGGCGGCGGCCGTCAGGCTCGCCGCGTTCCCGCCGTCCCCCTGCGTCCAGGCCAGGAAGGCCACGGCGAGCACGGCCGTGACGGCTCCGGCGCGGGTGGCGAAGCGGCGGGCACGGACACGGATGTCGCCGAGGGTCTTCAGGGCCGCGAAGACCGCGCCGTGGAAGGTGAAGAGGCTGAGGGTGAGCAGTCCGCCGAGGAGGGCGTAGGGCCCGAGCAGGTCCTGGACCCCGCCGGTGAACTCACCGGACTCGTCGATCGCCACCCCGTGCACCATGTTGGCGAACGCGACGCCCCACAGGAACGCGGGGAGCAGGGAGGTCCAGAAGATCGCCTGCTCCCAGGCGGTCTGCCAGCGTTCACTGCTGCGCTTGGCCCGGTACTCGAACGCGACGACCCGGACGATCAGGCAGAGCAGGATCACCAGCAGCGGCAGGTAGAAGCCGGAGAAGAGGGTGGCGTACCACTCGGGGAAGGCGGCGAAGGTGGCGCCGCCCGCGGTGATCAGCCAGACCTCGTTGCCGTCCCAGACCGGGCCGATGGTGTTGATCAGCACCCGCCGCTCGGGGCGGTCGCGGGCGAGCAGCCGGGTGAGGACGCCGATGCCGAAGTCGAAGCCCTCGAGGAAGAAGTAGCCGGTCCACAGGACCGCGATGAGGACGAACCAGACGTCGTGGAGGTGCATGCCGTCTCTCCCTAGTACGAGAAGGCCATCGGGCGGTCGGCGTCGCCGCCGATCTTCGTGGGGGGATCGAGGTCGGCCTCGGTGAGCTCGGGCGGCCCGGCCTTGGCGTACTTGACCAGGAGCTTGACCTCGACGACCGCGAGGACGGCGTAGAGGGTCGTCAGGACGATCAGCGAGGTCAGCATCTCGGCGGTGGAGACACCGGGGGAGACCGCGTCCTCGGTGCGCAGCAGCCCGTACACGACCCACGGCTGACGGCCGTTCTCGGTGAAGATCCAGCCCCAGGAGTTGGCGATCAGCGGGAAGCCCATGGTGAGCAGGCCGATCCGCCAGTACCAGCGGGACAGGGCCGGGGAGAGGGCGCTGTTCCTGGTGAGCATCAGGTGCGGTGGCTCGTCGTCGGCGGTGCGCCGGTCCTCGGCGAGCCAGAACCTGCGGCGGGTGAGCCAGAGTCCCGCCAGGCCGACCGCGAAGGAGGTCATGCCGAAGCCGATCATCCAGCGGAAGCCCCAGTAGGCGACCGGGATGTTGGGGCGGTAGTCGCCGGGCCCGTACTTCTCCTGCTCGGCCTTGTTGACGTCGTTGATGCCGGGGACGTAGGAGTCGAAGTCGTCGTGGGCGAGGAAGGACAGCAGGCCGGGGACCTCGACGGCCACGGTGTTGTGGCCCTTGTCGACGTCTCCGTAGGCGAAGATCGAGAAGGGGGCCGGGGACTCGCCGTCCCACAGGGCCTCGGCGGCGGCCATCTTCATCGGCTGCTGCTCGTACATGACCTTGCCCAGCCGGTCGCCGCTGATCGCGGTGAGCAGGCCGGCGACGACGGCGGTGACCAGGGCGAGGCGCAGCGAGGTCCGCATGACGGCGACGTGCTTGCGCCGGGCCAGGTGGTAGGCCGAGATGCCGATCATGAAGGCGGCGCCGGTCAGGAAGGCCGCCGTCAGCGTGTGGAAGACCACCACGAGGGTGGTGTTCTGGCTGAGCACCGCCCAGAAGTCGGTGAGCTCCGCGCGGCCGGTGACCTTGTTGTAGCGGTAGCCGACCGGGTGCTGCATCCAGGAGTTGGCGGCGAGGATGAAGTACGCGGAGAGGATCGTGCCCAGCGAGACCAGCCAGATGCAGGCCAGGTGGAGCTTCTGCGGGAGCTTGTCCCAGCCGAAGATCCACAGCCCGATGAAGGTGGACTCGAAGAAGAAGGCGATGAGCGACTCGAAGGCGAGCGGGGCGCCGAACACGTCGCCGACGAAGCGCGAGTAGTCCGACCAGTTCATGCCGAACTGGAACTCCTGGACCAGTCCGGTGGCCACGCCCATGGCGATGTTGATCAGGAAGAGCTTGCCCCAGAACTTGGTCGCCCGGAGGTACTTCTCCTTGCCCGTGCGCACCCAGGCCGTCTGCAGACCGGCGGTCAGGGCGGCCAGGGAGATCGTGAGGGGAACGAAGAGGTAGTGGTAGACGGTCGTGATGCCGAATTGCCACCGCGCGACGGCGACGGAGTCCAGTGCCAGGTCCACGTCACGCCTCCTAACTTGGCGAGCTTGTGAAAGTGAACGCATTCACAAGCTCAGTATGCCGCACACACTTTCGCCCCCTCACACCGGGGGGTGGAAGGGGGCGAAAGGGGGCGTGCTACGACGCCCCGTGGCACCCGGGACGCTGCGTGCGAACGGTCACAGCTCCTTGCGGAAGGCCTCCGCCGTACGGATCAGTACGTCGTTGGCGGCCTGCTCGCCGACCGTGATCCGCACGCCCTCCCCCGCGAACGGGCGGACCGTGACGCCGGCCCGCTCGCAGGCCGCGGCGAAGTCGGTCGTGCGCTCCCCCAGCCGCAGCCACACGAAGTTGGCGTGCGTCTCCGGCACCGTCCAGCCCTGCGCGGTCAGCCGGTCGTACACCCGGGTGCGCTCGGTGACCAGCGCGTCGACCCGCTCCAGCAGCGCGGCCTCCGCGCGCAGCGAGGCCACCGCCGCGTCCTGGGCGAGCTGGCTCACCCCGAAGGGGACGGCCGTCTTGCGCAGCGCCGCGGCGACCGGCTCGTGCGCGATCGCGAACCCCACGCGCAGCCCGGCGAGCCCGTACGCCTTGGAGAAGGTGCGCAGCACCGCCACGTTGGGACGGTCACGGTAGACCTCGACGCCGTCCGGGACCTCGGCGTCGCGGATGAACTCCCGGTACGCCTCGTCCAGCACGACCAGCACGTCCGGCGGGACGCGGTCCAGGAAACGCTCCAGCGCGTCCCGGCGCACCACCGTGCCGGTGGGGTTGTTGGGGTTGCAGACGAAGATCAGCCGCGTCCGGTCCGTGATCGCCGCGGCCATCGCGTCAAGGTCGTGCGTCTCGCCCGCGTCGAGCGGCACGCGTACCGAGGCCGCGCCGGTGATCTGCGTGATGATCGGATAGGCCTCGAAAGACCGCCAGGCGTAGACGACCTCGTCACCCGGGCCCGCGGTCGACTGCAGCAACTGCTGCGCGACGCCCACCGAACCGGTGCCCGTCGCGATGTGCTCCTCCGGCACGCCGAAGCGGTGCGCCAGCTCTGCGTGGAGCGCCGTGCACGCCATGTCCGGGTAGCGGTTGAAGTTCTCCGCGGCGGCGGTGGCCGCCTCCAGGACACCGGGCAGCGGCGCGTAGGGGTTCTCGTTGGAGGACAGCTTGTAAGCCGTCACTCCCTCTTCCACGGCCGGGGGTCTGCCCGGCTTGTACGTGGGGATGCCGTCCAGTTCGCGGCGCAGTTTGGGGCTCATGCCCCACACCATACGAGCGCCCGCCCGGCCGGGGGAGGGCTTGCGGCACACGGGCTCGCGGCAGGGGCTCACGGGGAACAGGGCAGGTGGTGCGACGCACTGCGCGCCGGTGGCGCGCGCGGTGGCGCGCATCCCTCGTAGGGGTGAGTTGATGGCCGCGCGCTCCGCGCGGCGCGGGGCGGGCGGCACCCGGTAACGGGCCGGTAACCCGTGGTAGACACCCGCCACCACCTGGGCTTTCCCGGCCGCGCCCGGCGCCGCGGGCGGGGAAACGTATCTGTCAACGGCTTCTCCGGCACCCCGCGAAAGGACGACCCGACCCCTACTATCACCACGCCATGACAGCAGCAGGGAAGCACCAGGCGAGCCGGCCCGTCGGACGCCGGCTGGAGCGGGCCGGCATCAGGGACGTGGCCGCCGCGGCCGGAGTCTCGATCACCACCGTCTCCGACGCGCTCAACGGCAAGGGCCGACTGCCCGACGCCACCCGCCGTCACGTCCGTGAGGTCGCCGACCGGCTGGGGTACCGTCCCTCCGCCGCCGCCCGCACGCTGCGCACCGGCAGGTCGGGGCTGATCGGCCTGACCGTGACGACGTACGGGGAAGAGCCCTTCACCTTCACCGAGTTCGCCTACTTCGCCGAGATGGCCCGGGCCGCCACCTCCGCCGCGCTCGCCCGCGGATACGCCCTGGTCATCCTGCCGGCCTCCTCCCGGCACGACGTGTGGAGCAACGTCGCGCTGGACGGCACGGTCGTGATCGACCCCTCCGATCACGACCCGATGGTGACCGAGCTGGTGCGGCAGGGCATCCCCGTGGTCAGCGACGGCCGCCCGACCGGCAGTCTGCCCGTCCGGGCCTGGGTCGACAACGACCACGAGGCCGCCGTGCTCGGCATCCTGGAGCACCTCGCCGAGGCCGGGGCCCGCAGGATCGGACTGCTCACCGGCACCAGCACCGACACCTACACCCGGCTGTCCACCTCCGCCTACCTGCGCTGGTGCGAGCAGATCGGCCAGGAGCCCGTCGTCGAGGCCTACCCCGCCCACGACCCGTGCGCCGGCGCCGTCGCCGCGGACCGCCTGCTCGCCCGGCCCGACCGCCCCGACGCGGTCTACGGCCTCTTCGACCCCAACGGCACCGACCTGCTCGCCGCCGCCCGCCGCTACGGGCTGCGCGTACCCGAGGACCTCCTGCTGGTCTGCTGCAGCGAGAGCATGGTCTACGCGACGACCGAGCCGCCGATCACCACGCTCTCCCTCAAACCGGGCCGGATCGGCACCGCGGTCGTCCAGTTGCTCATCGACGCCATCGAGGGGGTGGACGCCGGCCGCCCGGTGCAGCAGGTCATGCCGACCGACCTGATCGTGCGCACGTCCTCCCAGCGGCGCCCGCCGCGCACCACCGTCAGCCCGCCCCGTGGGCCCGCGGGAACATAGGAACGGGCGCTTCCTAGGCGAGAAGAGCCCGCCCCGGGCGGATTTGTCCGCGCGGGATGAAATCGCTATCAGCAGGTGTGTCACGCCACGACATCGTGATTCCTATGATGGGCGGATGGTGGCGCGACGGTGGAGGGGTCGATGACTCAGGGGGTAGGTCAGGGACCCATGCCCGGTACCTCGTACGGCTGGTCCCAGGACCTCGCGGAGGCGGTGGCGCACGGCGCGCCCATGACGCCGTCGGTGCACCCCGCCGACGCCGTCGGGGCTCCGCCCGGGCATCCGGCCGAGCACGAACAGACGATGATCGACGAGCAGATGATGCCACCGGAGTACACGCCCACACAGCGCGACCTCCCGGTGGTCACCGCGGCCGACACCCAGGCGCTCGGCCCGCTCTACGTCGTCGGCGACATCCACGGCTACGTGGACCGGCTACACGAGGCCCTGTACGCGACCGGGCTGATCGACTCCGAGGGCCACTGGGCGGCGGGCAACGCCCGCCTGTGGTTCCTCGGCGACTTCACCGACCGCGGCCCCGACGGCATCGGCGTGATCGAGCTCGTCATGCAGCTGTCCGCGGAGGCCGCCGCGGCCGGCGGCTACGCCAGGGCCCTCATGGGCAACCACGAACTGCTGCTGCTCGGCGCCCACCGCTTCGGCGACACCCCGGTGAACTCCGCCGCGGGCACCGCCTCCTTCCTCGCCGCCTGGCGCCTCAACGGCGGCCAGACCAGCGACATGGAGCGGCTGCAGGACCACCACGTCGCCTGGATGTCCCGGCTGGACGCGGCCGCCCTCACCGACGGCCATCTGCTGCTGCACTCCGACACCACCGCGTACCTGGAGTACGGCACCACCATCGACGCGATGAACGACGCCGTCACCGGCATCCTGCAGCGCGGCGACGCCGACGAGTGCTGGGAGCTGTTCCGCAAGTTCACCCGGCGCTTCGCCTTCCGCGGCGAGTCCGGGCCGCAGGCCGCCCGCGAACTGCTGGACACCTACGGCGGCCACCGCGTCGTGCACGGTCACAGCCCCATCCCGTACCTGCTCGGCGAGCCCGGCGCGGAACCCGGCACCGAGCAGCCGGACCGCTCCGCGGTCGTCGTGGGACCGCACGTGTACGCGGAGGACCTGGCGGTGGCCATGGACGGCGGGGTGACGATGGACGGCAAACTCCTGGTCGCACAGCTGCCGTTGTAGACCCCGAAACCCCCATTTTCCGGAAACACTCTGTCACCGCGTCACCTCCGCGCTCTACCATCGGGATATCCGTAGGCAGCTTCTCCTCCGCTTCCGCCCAGCCGGACCGGACCTTCGTCCTTCGTGAACCCCGGGAGGAACCGGAGACGGAGCATCGGGGGATGCACATGAACAGCGCTCCACACCTGCTGACCGAGGACCGCCCGGAATTCGAGCGCGCCCTCGACACGGCTCTGCACTCGGAGGGCACGCGGGCCGCCCTGGCCGAAGCGCGGAACCGCCTCAACGCCGAGCAGTTGCGCACCCTGGCGCTCAACGCGGCCGAGCCCATCTCGGCCTGCGCCGCGCCCGAGTACGAGCAGTTCGTCAAGGTCCGCGAGGCCTTCGCGGAACAGCGCCGGGAGGCACGCACCGCGACCGTGCCGGGCCTCGGCTACGCGGCCGCGGCGGCCCCGGTCGCCGCGGACGGCTCGGGGGCCGGGCTGTTCGCCGTCGTCGCCGTGCTCACACCGATCCTGGCGGGCACGGCCGCCGTCATCTTCCTCGTGCTCGGGTACGCCCTGCGCTTCGGGCACCCCGAACCGGCGATCGCCCAGCCGCTGCGGCAGGCCGGCTGGCTCTTCGCGGCCGTCGCCGTCTGCGGCATCGTCATCGGCATGGTCGGACTGCTGCTCACCGCGCTGCGCAACGGCTCGACCGCCCTCCACGATCCGCCCGGCGGCGAGCCCCGCGACGTCGCCCTCGCCCGCGAGCTGTGGCGCCGGGCCCTGGTGGAACGGGGACTGCAGCCCTTCCTCGACGACGCCCTCGCCAAGGCCGCCGGCGCGGCCCCCACCGCACCGGCAGCCCCTTCCGCGACCACCGGCGGCAACCCCCGCATGCCGCGGCTCGGTTACTCCCGCCCCGACTTCTCCAGCCCCGGCCACGAGTCCTCCCCCGAACCAGGGGACCGCTTCACCAGCCCCGACTTCACCAGCCCGGACTTCTCCAGCCCCGACTTCGGCGGCCCCGACCACAGACCGGACTGACCCGGCGGACCCGGCGGACCCGGCGGACCCGGGGCGTTGTCGTACCCCGGTGCCACAGTGCGGGCATGGACACCGACCGGTTCTGGCAGCTGATCGACTCCGCCCGCGCCACGGCCCGCGTAGCGGATACCGCGGCGGGCCGCCGCGGGATCACGGGTCAGTCGGCGATCGGGAGGTAGACGCGGTTGCCCGAGGCCGCGAACTCGCGGGACTTCTCCGCCATGCCGGCCTCGATCTCCTCGGGTGTGCCGCCGTGCCGGCGGCGGATGTCCTGAGAGATCTTCATCGAACAGAATTTCGGCCCGCACATGGAGCAGAAGTGCGCGGTCTTGGCCGGCTCCGCCGGGAGCGTCTCGTCGTGGAACGCCCGTGCCGTGTCGGGGTCGAGGGCCAGGTTGAACTGGTCCTCCCAGCGGAACTCGAAGCGTGCGTCGGAGAGCGCGTCGTCCCATTCCTGGGCGCCGGGGTGGCCCTTGGCCAGGTCGGCGGCATGGGCGGCGATCTTGTAGGTGATGACGCCGGTCTTGACGTCGTCGCGGTCGGGCAGACCCAGGTGCTCCTTGGGGGTGACGTAGCAGAGCATGGCCGTGCCCCACCAGGCGATCATCGCGGCACCGATGCCGGAGGTGATGTGGTCGTAGGAGGGCGCGATGTCGGTGGTGAGGGGGCCGAGGGTGTAGAACGGCGCCTCCTCGCAGATCTCCTGCTGGAGGTCGACGTTCTCCTTGATCTTGTGCATGGGGACGTGTCCCGGACCCTCGATCATGGTCTGCACGCCGTGCCGCTTGGCGACGGTGTTGAGTTCGCCGAGCGTGCGCAGCTCCGCGAACTGGGCCTCGTCGTTGGCGTCCGCGATGGAGCCGGGACGCAGGCCGTCGCCCAGGGAGTAGGTGACGTCGTAGGCGGCGAGGATCTCGCAGAGCTCCTCGAAGTTCTCGTAGAGGAAGCTCTCCTTGTGGTGCGCGAGGCACCAGGCGGCCATGATCGACCCGCCGCGCGAGACGATGCCGGTCTTGCGGCGCGCGGTCAGCGGGACGTACCGCAGCAGCACGCCGGCGTGCACCGTCATGTAGTCGACGCCCTGTTCGGCCTGCTCGATGACGGTGTCCTTGTAGATCTCCCAGGTCAGCTCCTCGGCCTTGCCGTCGACCTTCTCGAGGGCCTGGTAGAGGGGGACGGTGCCGATGGGGACGGGGGAGTTGCGCAGCACCCACTCGCGTGTGGTGTGGATGTTGCGGCCGGTGGACAGGTCCATGACCGTGTCGGCGCCCCAGCGGGTGGCCCAGGTCATCTTGTCGACCTCCTCCTCGATGGAGGAGGTGACCGCCGAGTTGCCGATGTTGGCGTTGACCTTCACCAGGAACCGCTTGCCGATGATCATCGGCTCGGTCTCCGGGTGGTTGACGTTCGCCGGCAGGACGGCGCGTCCCGCCGCGATCTCCTCGCGGACGACCTCGGGGGAGACGTTCTCGCGGATCGCGACGTACTCCATCTCCGGGGTGGTCTCCCCCCGCCGCGCGTACGCCAGTTGGGTCACCGGCTGTCCGGGCCGGCCGCGCCGGGGGAGGCGGGGGCGTCCCGGGAAGACGGCGTCCAGGTTGCGCAGGCCGCCGCGCGGTGCGGTGTGTTTGAGGCCGTCGTCCTCGGGGCGGACGGGGCGGCCGGGGTACTCATCGGTGTCGCCGCGGGCGACGATCCAGTTCTCGCGCAGCGGCGCGAGACCGCGGCGGACGTCGGTGGTCACGTTCGGGTCGGTGTACGGGCCGGACGTGTCGTACAGCGTCACGTCCCGGCCGTTGGTCAGGTGCACCCGGCGGACGGGGACCTCGATGTCCGGGCGGGACCCGGTCACGTAGCCCTTGTGCCAGCCGATTTCGCGCGCGTGTGCATCCTGCATGGTCATGAGACCCACTCCCTACGCCGGCATTACCCGGTAACAGGTTCAGCGGTCGGCGCAGCTGGTGGCCCTTCGGCCGGTCAGCGCCCTCTCAGCCCGGTGCTCCGAGCTCCCGCGTTTGCAAAGGTGCCTCAACGCTAGCGGGTCCTCGCTGACGCACACCAGAGGGTGTTGCGATGATCGGGCCGTGGACTCCACTCACCCGCACTCGCAAGCCCATGGTCACGGACACGGGCACGGGCACGGCCCGGTGCCGCCGGTCTCCCGGCACCTGCGCAAGGTCATCGCCGCCGTCCTGATCCCCTTCGTCGCCGCCGTGGTGGCCGGCCTGGTGGTGCTGTGGCCGGGCGGCGTGCCGAAGCACGAGCGCAGCGGCGTCGGCTTCGACCAGCAGACGCAGTCCGGGCGGGTGGTGAAGGTCGAGGAGGTCAAGTGCTCGGACGTCAACGCCGAACCGGGCACCGGAGCCGCGCCCTCCCCCGGCCCGACGTCGGCGCCGTCGGGTCCGGCGATCTGCGAGCGCGCGACCATCGAGGTCGCGTCGGGCAAGGACGCGGGCCGCACCTTCACCGAGATCGTGCAGCCGACCCAGACCCGGCACTACACGAAGGGCCAGAAGGTGCTGCTGGCGTACGCGCCGCAGGCGCCGCGCGAACTGCAGTACTCGGTGACCGACGTCGACCGGGCCTTCCCCCTGTGGCTGCTGGCCGGGATCTTCGCCGCGGTGGTGGTCGTGGTCGGGCGGCTGCGCGGGGTGCTGGCGCTGATCGCGCTGGTCATCAGCTTCGCGGTGCTGACGCTGTTCATCCTCCCGGCGATCCTGCACGGCAGCAATCCGCTGCTGGTGGCGGTGATCGGCGGCAGCGCCATCATGCTGATCGCGCTCTACATGTGCCACGGCCTCAACGCCCGTACCTCGGTCGCGGTGCTGGGCACCCTGTGCTCGCTGCTGCTGATCGGCGTCCTGGGCTCGGTCTTCATCGACTGGGCGCTGCTGAGCGGCAACACATCCGACGAGACCGGGCTGATCCACTCCCTCTACCCGGGCATCGAGATCCGCGGCCTGCTGCTGGCGGGCATCATCATCGGTTCGCTGGGCGTACTCGACGACGTGACGGTCACCCAGACCTCGGCGGTGTGGGAGCTGCGGGAGGCGGACCCGGGGACGAGTCGGCGGCGGCTGTACTCGGCGGCCATGCGGATCGGACGGGACCACATCGCCTCGGTCGTCAACACCCTGGTGCTCGCCTACGCGGGCGCGGCGCTGCCGCTGCTGCTGCTCTTCTCCATCGCGGAGCGCGGGGTGCTGGCGGTGGCGGGCAGCGAACTGGTCGCCGAGGAGATCGTGCGGACCCTGGTGGGCAGCATCGGGCTGGTGGTGGCGGTGCCGCTCACGACCGCGCTGGCCGTCCTGGTGGTGTCGGCGGACCGCGGCAGCGGCGACACTGTTCCCGCGGGCACCGGTCGGGGTCACCGGCGCCGCGCCAAGTGAGCCGGGAGGGGAACGTGGTCGGACTGCAGGGCCGGGTGACCGGAACGGTCGGGCCAGGGCTGGTCGGCGAGGTGATCGTGCACGTCCGGGGCGGTGCCGAGGCGTTCCTGGCGTACCCGGCGACGGCCGGCGAGCGCATCGAGAAGGGCACGGTCGTGGTGGTCGTGGAGCACCTGCCGCCGCGCACCGTGTACGTGGCGCCGGCGTACGGCTGAGCGGAGCGGTCCGCTCCACGTCAAGAAAACGACAAGGATCCGTCAGGACCTACCGGACCGTCATCCACAGGCGGACACTCCCGTACGCGGCCCCGATCGGGGCCATTCGTAAGGGGGCGTATGCCGATGCTGATCGGCGTTGCGGCGGGCGGGGCGCTCGTCGCGGTCATCATTCTGGTCGGCCTGTTCAAACTGATGTGGCGGGTCGCCGAGCCCAACGAGGCACTGGTCATCTCCGGCTCCAAGCACCGCACGGACGGTGTGGGGGAGGGGATGGGGTTCCGCATCGTCACGGGACGGGGGACCCTGGTCCTGCCCGGCGTGCAGGCGGTGCGCAGGCTCTCGCTCGACCTCAACGAGGCCGAGCTGAACGTGGACTGCGTCACCCAGCAGGGCATCCCGCTGAAGGTGCACGGCGTGGTCATCTTCAAGGTCGGCGACGACATGGTCTCCATCGCCAACGCGGCACGACGGTTCCTGGACCAGCAGAAGTTCATGCCCGAGCGGGTGCACAACGTCTTCGCCGGTCATCTGCGCTCCATCGTGGGCGGGCTGACGGTGGAGCAGATGATCCGGGACCGGGAGCGGCTCACCGCCGAGACCCGGGCCGCCTCTGGCTCGGAGATGGAGAAGCTCGGCCTGATCATCGACTCGCTGCAGATCCACGAGATCGTCGACCCGACCGGTTACATCAACAACCTGGCCGCGCCGCACGCCGCGGCCGTCCAGCGGGACGCGCGCATCGCGCAGGCGGAGGCGGACCGGCTGGCCACCGAGGCCGAGCAGCAGGCCGCGGCCCGCATGGCGGAGGCGACCCGGGACAGCCAGATCCTGCAGGCGGGTTACATGGCCGAGCGGGACAAGGCCACCGCGTCCTCCCGGCAGGCGGGCCCGCTCGCGGAGGCGGCGGCCCGGCAGGAGGTCGTCGTCCAGGAGACCCGGGTCGCCGAGCTGGAGGCGCAGCGGCGCGAGCAGCAGTTGCAGGCGGACGTCCGCAAGCCGGCCGACGCCTCCGCGTACGAGAAGCGGACGCTGGCCGAGGCCGAGCGCGACGCGCGCATCTCGGCGGCCGAGGCGAAGGCCCGGGAGACCGAACTGGCCGCCGCCGCCGAGGCGAACCGCGTCAAGACGGCCGCGGCGGCGCAGGCGGAGCAGACCAGGGTCAGCGGTGAGGCGAGTGCCGCGGCCACCCGGGCCACGGGTGAGGCCGAGGCCGCGGCGACGCAGGCGCGGGGTCTGGCGGAGGCCGAGGCCGCGAAGGCCAGGGGCCTGGCCGAGGCGGAGTCGATCAAGGCGCGGGCCGCCGCCCTGGCGGAGAACCAGGAGGCCGTCGTCGCCCAGCAGTTGGCGGAGAACTGGCCGGAGATCGTCCGGGCGGGCGCCGAGGCCTTCGGCAACGTGGACCACATGGTGCTGCTCAACGGCGCCGACGGGATGTCGGAGATGTTCGCCAAGGCGCTGACCATGGGCGGCACCGGTCTGGGCCTGGCCCGTCAGCTGCTCGCCCAGATGAACGGCGCGACCGGCGCCGGCGGCGACGCCCCACCGAACGGTGCGGCGCCGCGGAGCCCCGAGCGCGTCCGGCTCCAGGACTGAGCGGCGCACGTCCCGTGGGGCCCGGCGACCGGGCCCCACGGGGTCACCACTTGTCGCGGGAGTCGGACGAGGACGAGGTGAACTTCTTGACCACGTACACCAGGCCGCCGACCAGCGCCACGAAGACCAGCACCTTGAACAGCAGCCAGAACAGGAACCCGATCGCGCTGGCGATCATGCCGCCGAAGACCACGATCGCGATCACCGGCACCGCGACCCACTTGACCCACCAGGGCAGGCCCTCGAAGAGCTTCACCGTTTCCTCCTCCTTGTCGTCCTTCCGCTCCCAGGCTAGGGCCGCGGCGGTCCCCTGCGGAGGCCTCGCGGTCCCCATCCGTCCCTGACCCGCCCCCTACGGGAACCCGGGGGCGAAGGCCCTCAGGCCTCGGGGGGCGAGAAGACGACCAGGACCTTCAGGTCCTCGGTGACGTGGTGGAAGCGGTGCGGCGCCCCGGCCGGGACGTAGACCACGCTGCCGCGCGCGACATGTGTCGTCTCCTCCCCCACGGTGATCAGCGCCCGGCCGCTCACGACCAGGTAGATCTCGTCCTGTGCGTGCGGTTTCTGCGGGTCGAGTTCCCCGGCCCGCAGGGCGTAGAGCCCGGCGGACATGTTCCGCTCGCGCAGGAAACTGAGGTACGCGCCCTCGTTGGCGGCCCGCTCGGCCTCCAGATCGTCCAGCCGGAACACCTTCACTTGGCCGCTCCCTCAGCTCTGTGCCTGTGCGATCACTTCTGCGACGATCTCAGCCATGATGAACTTCGTCGTCAAGACGCTCGCGAACGCCGGGGCCCTGCTGGTGGCCATCTGGCTCGTGGGCAACATCACGCTCACCGGTGACGACACCGGGCACAAGGCCCTCACCCTCATCCTCGTCGCCCTGGTCTTCGGCGTGGTGAACTGGCTGGTGAAGCCGCTGGTGAAGCTGCTGTCCCTGCCCCTGCTCGTGCTCACCCTCGGGTTGTTCACGCTGATCGTGAACGCCCTGATGCTGCTGCTGACCTCCTGGATCTCCGGCAAGCTCGACCTCGACTTCCACGTCGAGGGCTTCTGGGCGGCGTTCCTCGGCGGCCTGATCATCAGCATCGTCTCCTGGGCCCTGAACATGGTCCTCCCGGACGAGGACTGATCCCGGGGCTGCATCATGGAGCCCATGAGCGCTCCGTCCTCCCGCACACCGCTGCGGGTGTGCTTCGTCTGCACCGGCAACATCTGCCGTTCGCCGATGGCCGAGTCCGTCTTCCGCGCCCGGATCGAGGAGGCCGGGCTCGGCGCCCTGGTCGTCGCCGACAGCGCGGGAACGGGCTCCTGGCACGAGGGCGACGGCGCCGACCACCGCACCGTGGCCGTGCTCCGCGCGGGCGGCTACGGGTACGAGCACATCGCGCGCCAGTTCCAGCCCGAGTGGTTCGCCGGGCTCGACCTGGTGATCGCTCTCGACTCGGGCCACCTGCGGGACCTGCGCCGGCTGGCGCCCACCCCGCAGGACGCCGCCAAGGTGCGGCTGCTGCGCTCCTACGACCCCGCCGCGGACGCCGGAGCGGACGGCCGCGGCCTGGACGTGCCCGACCCCTACTACGGGGACCTGAGCGGCTTCGAGGAGTGCCTGGAGATGTGCGAGGCCGCCGCCGACGGCCTGCTGGACGCCGTACGCGACGCCCTCGGGCGCGAGCCCGCGCCCGCGCCGTGACCGCCGCGGCCGGGCTCGCCGACCGGGTCGCCGCCCTGCTGGGCGAGCCGGTGACCGAGGCCGGCCCGGTGGGCGGCGGATCCATCTGCCGGGCCGTACGGCTGCTGCGCCGCTCGGGCGGCACGGTCTTCGCCAAGACCCTCCCGGACGCGCCGCCGGGCTTCTTCGCCGCCGAGGCCGCGGGCCTGCGGCTGCTGGGCGGCACCGGGACGGTCGCCGTTCCGGAGGTGCTGGCCGCCGACGACCGCACGCTCGTCCTGGAGTGGGTCGAGCCCGGTCCGGCCACCCCCGCCGCGGCCGAGCGCCTCGGCCGCGAACTCGCCGCGCTCCACCGGGTCCCCGCCCCGGGGTACGGGACGGCGCACCCGGCCTTCATCGGTTCGCTCCCCCTGCCGCCGCCCGGCTCCGGGCACGCGTCCGGCTGTCCCGCGGACTGGCCCGCCTTCCACGCCGGACGGCGGCTGCTGCCCTTCCTGCGGCAGGCCGCCGACAGCGGGGCCATGGCACCGGAGGACGTCCGCGCGGTCGAGCGGGTCTGCGAGCTGCTGCCGCGGATCGGCGGCCCCGCCCAGCCGCCCGCGGTGATCCACGGCGACCTGTGGTCCGGCAACGTCCTGTTCGCCGCCGACGGCCGCCCCCGTGTCGTCGACCCGGCGGCACAGGGCGGGCACCCCGAGGCCGACCTGGCGATGCTGGAGCTGTTCGGCTGCCCGCATCTGGAGCGGGTCCTCGCCGCGTACGAGGAGGTCCGGCCGCTGCCCGGCCGCCGGGAGCGGGTTCCCCTCCACCAGTTGCACCCCCTGCTGGTGCACGCCGTCCTGTTCGGGGCGGGTTACGGGGCCGCCGCCGGTCGCGCCGCCCGCGAGGCCCTGGCGTCCGCCTAGCGGACGGCCGTGTTCGTTGGCCCGTACACCGGTATCTTCCGCCTGTACGTTCGCGAAGACGGGGAGAGGCGAGGAGAGGGCGATGACGGAGTACGAGAGCAGGCCCGGGGACAGCACCCGCAGCGTGCACGCGGGCCGCCCGCCGGCCCGGGCCCACGAGCCGGCGCTGCCCGGACCCGTGTTCGCCGCGCACTTCCACCTGCCGGGCGACGTCACCGGCCCGTACACCTACGGCCGCGACGAGAACCCCACCTGGACCCGGCTGGAGGAGGCGATCTCCGCGCTGGAGTCGCCCGGCACCCCCGCCGAGACGCTGGCCTTCTCCTCCGGCATGGGCGCCATCTCCTCCGTGCTGTTCTCCCAGGTGCGTTCCGGCGACACCGTGGTGCTGCCCTCCGACTGCTACCAGGCCACCCGCTCCCTCCAGGGCCGCCTGGAGGACTACGGGGTCTCGGTGCGCCTGGCGCCCACCGCGGGCGACGCCCAGATCGAGGCGCTGGAGGGCGCACGGCTGCTGTGGATCGAGACGCCGTCCAACCCCGGCCTGGACGTGTGCGACATCCGCCGGCTCGCCGACGCCGCGCACACCGCGGGCGCGCTCGTCGCGGTCGACAACACCCTCGCCACCCCCCTCGGCCAGCGTCCGCTGGACCTGGGCGCGGACTTCTCGGTGGCGAGCGGCACCAAGGCGCTGTCCGGCCACGGCGACCTGCTGCTGGGTTATGTGACCACCCGTCGGCCCGAACTCGCCGCCGGGGTGCGGATGTGGCGCAAGACCGTCGGGGCGATCCCCGGCCCCATGGAGGCCTGGCTGGCGCACCGTTCGCTGTCCACGCTCGCGCTGCGGGTGGACCGGCAGGCCGCCAACGCCCTGGAGCTGGCCGCCGCGCTGCTCCAGCGCCCCGAGGTGACCGACGTGCGTCACCCCGGCCTCGCGGACGACCCGGCGCACTCCGTCGCGGCCGCGCAGATGACCCGGTTCGGCAGCGTGGTGTCCTTCACGCTCCCCGACAAGGAGCACGCCGAGCGCTTCCTGTCCGAGCTGCTGCTGACGACCGAGGCCACCAGCTTCGGGAGCGTGACCAGCACCGCGGAGCGCAGGGCGCGCTGGGGCGGCGACGCGGTCCCCGAGGGCTTCATCCGCTTCTCCGTCGGGGTGGAGGACGCCGCCGACATCGTGCGGGACGTGACGCAGGCCCTGGACGCCGCCGCGCGCTGACCCCACACGTTCATCTGGAACAGATATATCTACGTAGACGGCCCTACGCAGAATGGGTGGCCCGAGCCTCCCCCCTCGTGGCTCGGACCACCCTGGCTTTACGCGCGGAGATCCGCCCGAACAAGGCTAGTTGACTCTGCGTCAGTGTCCAATCACAGTTTCGATACAGACCTATCGATATATTTATATGTTGCGGTAGTACCGGTGGGTGGGAGGGACGGTTCCATGGATCTGGCGCTGCTGCGCACGTTCGTCACCGTGCACCGGGCCGGTTCCTTCACCAGGGCCGCCCAGTTGCTGGGACTGTCCCAGCCGGCCGTCACCAGCCAGATCCGCAGCCTGGAACGGCAGGTCGGCCGCCCCCTGTTCCTGCGCCTGCCGCGCGGTGTCGCCCCGACCCCCGTCGGCGACGACCTGGCCCACCGGGTGGCCCCGCACCTCGACGCCCTCCTGGAGATAACCGAGACGGACCTCGACGAGGAGTCCGGCAACCGCACCCTGCACCTCGCCGGTCCGCCCACCTTCACCTCCCTGCGCGCCCTCCCGGCCCTCGCCCCGCTGGTGGCCGAGGGCCTGCAGCTGCGCATCGCGCTGGCCGGGGAGGACGAGGCCCTGGCCGGCCTCGCCGCGGGCCACCACGACCTGTCCATCGGCACCGTCAGGCCGCGCGACCGGCTGCTGACCGCCACCGCCCTGTGGGACGAGGAGCAGATACTCGTGGCCGCCCCCGCCTGGCAGGAGCGGATCGGCGGCCCGCTCGCGGTGCGCGCCCACGGCGCACGGGTCCTCGACGACATCCCCGTGATCTCCTACGACGAGGGCATGCCGCTGATCGACCACTACTGGTCGGCGGTCTTCGACGCCACCCCCGCCATCGTCCCCGCCGTGGTCGTGCCCGACCTGAGGGCCGTCCTGGAGTGCGTGGTCGCCGGGGTCGGCATGGCCGTCCTGCCCCGCTATCTGTGCTGTGAGGCGATCACGGCGGGTGCGGCCAAGGCGCTGCTGGAGCCGGCGGTGCCGCCCCTGCGCACGTACTTCGTCTCGGTGCGCGCCGGGACACTCGCGCTGCCGCACATCGCGCGGGTGCACGATCAGCTGATGCGCTCCTCCGCCGCCTGGTGACCGCGCGCCCGGCGTACGGCGGGTGACCTCCGCGAGAACGGGACCTTCCGATTCGCCGTCCCGGAGGCGTTTGCCGCCTCCCGCGCCGCGGCAGATCTCAGGCATGCCCCCGGACATCGAAGGACCTGCCACACCCGGTGCACCGACCGCCCCGGCCACCCGGCCGGTGGTCAAGCGCACCGCCCGTGCCATCCTGCTCGACGGCGACTCCCTCGTGCTCATCAAGCGCACCAAGCCCGGGCTCAACCCGTACTGGGTCACCCCCGGCGGCGGCGTCGAGGCCGAGGACGCCACCATCGTCGAGGCGCTCCACAGAGAGCTGGACGAGGAGCTCGGCGCCAAGGTCACCGATGTCGTCCCGGCCTTCGTCGACACCGTCGAGCACATCGGCGAGGACGGCTCGCACGGGGTGAAGGTCCAGCACTTCTTCGTGTGCCGGCTGGCCTCCATGGACCCCTCGCGGCGGCACGGCCCGGAGGTGGACGAGCCCTCGGGCACCTACGACGTGGTCCGTGTGCCCTTCAGCCGGGTCGGACTCGCCTCCGTGGAGATCGTGCCGCTCACCCTGCGGCACTACCTCGACGGCAACATCGAAGGGGTGCTGGGACTGCTCTCGGCCGACCTGGGCTGACCCGGTCCTGCTCCTGCACCGGTGCCGGCCCGGGGCCGGCCCCGGGTCGGCCCGAAGCAGCCTCAAGCCCCGAACCAGCCCGGACGGGCCCCTCCGGACCGCCCCGTGCGCGCCTGCGCGGCGTCGGCGGCCGCCCCGAAGTAGTCCCCGCCCTTGCGCCGCACGTCGTCGGTCCCCCAGGCCCGGCCGCCCTGCAGGGGCACCCTCGCCATCCGCGGGATGTGCTTCGAGCAGTGGACGTACGCCTCCTCGACGGTCACCCGCACCCACAACTGCGGCCTGCGGCCGGGCACCGCGTCCACCGGGAGCGAGGGGTACAGGGCGCGCATCGCGCCGTCGGGGACGGTCCGCGCGCGGCCGTTGACGTGCAGCCCGATCCGGTCCCGGGTGAAGTCGATCATCAGGATGCCCACGTGCGGGTTCTCGCGCATGTTGCCGAGTGAGGCCGTCACGCCGTTCCCCCGGTACTCGGGGTAGACCAGGGTGTGCTCGTCCAGGACGGTCAGGAAGCCGGGCGGGCCCGCTCTGAAGGTGCTGTCGCACTCCCCCCGGGCGTCCGCCGTGGACAGGAAGAACATCTCCTGCCGCTCGGTGAACTCGCGCATCCGCGGGTTGAGGTGGTCCAGCACCTGCTCGGCGTAGAAGCGGTCCGCGCGGTCGGCCGTGCCCATCTCCTCCTGGACGCGGTGCTCTCCCGCACTGCCGGGACGTTCCTGCGGCAACGTTTCTCCTCGTTGGGGGGGTTGGGGCGTGGGGGGCCGGGTCATGGACCTGCCGCGACCAGTTCCTCGATCAGGTCGTGCCGGATGCGCTGGGAGGGCATGCCGCCGCGTACGAGGGTGTCGACGCCGCTGCGGATCATGCCGGGCGGCCCGCTGAGGTACGCGTCGTACTCGGGCCAGGGGCCGTACTGCTGCACGATCTCGGGGAGCGGTCCGTGCAGCCCCCCTTCGCCGCGGCCGTGGGAGACCACGGGGCGCACCGAGAGCCAGGGGTGGCTCCGCGCGAGCCCCAGCAGGGTGTCCAGGTCGTACAGGTCGTGGTCGCTGCGGGCGCCGTAGAAGACGTCCATGGCCCGGCGGCGGCCGTGCTGTGCGACGTCCTCGACCAGGGCCTTGATGGGGGCGATGCCGGTGCCGCCGCCCAGGCAGAGCAGCCCGTTGTCGGCGCTGTGGTCCACGACCATGGACCCGCCCGGGGGGCCGAGGCGCAGGACGTCGCCGGGCCGGGCGCGATGGACCAGCGCCCCGCTGACCCAGCCGGCAGGGACGGCCTTCACATGGAAGACCAGCAGGCCGTCCGAGCGGGGCGCGCTGGCGAAGGAGTAGTGCCGCCAGACCCGGGGCCACCAGGGCGTCTCCAGGGTCGTGTACTGGCCGGCGAGGAAGGGGTAGGGCTGGTCGGGGCGGACGCTGACCACCGCGATGTCGGACGTGCGCGGTTCGTGGCTGACGACCTCGGCCTGCCACCAGGGCGGCGCGTGCTTCTCGTCGGCCGCCGCCGCGTCGATCATGATCTGCGAGATCGCCGTGTAGGCGCGCACCCAGGCGCCCTCGACCTCGTCGTTCCAGACCGCCGAGGCGTACCGGGTCAGGGCCCCGATCAGACATTCCCCCACGGCCGGATAGTGCTCGGGGCGCGTGCCGTATTTGCGGTGGCCGCGGCCCAGGTGGGACAGGTATTCGGCGAGTATCTCGGCGTCGTCTATGTGTTCCGCGGCGGTGAGGAGCGCTTTCAGCAATCGATCGCGCTGCGCGTCCATCGCGGCGGGAAAGAGTTCGCGCAACTCCGGATGCCGTATGAACAAAAGTGCATAGAAATACGACGTCGTCTTGTCGGCGACGGGCGCGACCTCTTCCATCGTCCGCCGGATGAGCTGCGCGTCCGCGCTCGGCTGCCGGGACCGCGGCCGGACCTCCGCCCTCGGCGGGGGTTGCTGGGCCGGCGGCTCCGGATGGTGCCGCGCCCCGGCGGCGTCCTGCGCGGGGCCGGGCCGCGGCAGCGCGGGCCCCGGGTCGCCGTTGCGCCCGGCTCCCGTGCCCACCGGCCGTATCGGCCGTACGGGGCGGCTCGGCGCGGCCGCGCCGTCGCCCTCGTGGTGGGGTCTCTGGCCGTCAGGGGGTGTGTGCGGCTCGAACCATCCGGAGGAGCCGGCCCCGGCTCCCTTGCCCGGTTCGGCCGCGTTCGTGATCAGAGCGTCCATGGTCAGCTTCGCCTCGAGCTTCTCCCGGTCGGTTTCCGTACGTCGGCCACACATCCTGCGCGGAAAGCCTGCCAGGGCTTCACGCCGCCCGGGCAAATAGCCGGAAGTACGGGAAACAGCGGGACCGATCCCGTTAAGCTCAGCCGAATGTGAAGCCCCGCTGTCGCGGAACCCTGTCGACCCTACCCCGAGTCACTGTTTTCACAACCGTCACTCAATTCCGTGACGATCATCACCGTTCAATCGTCACGTATTCAGCCCATGACCAGCGCATATGCTTCACGCAAATCGCGTCCCGTGTACGCATGGCTCGCCAGCCCGCTCACGTGGTGGTCACCGTTGACCGCGACCGACACCGGCACCGCGGCGAAGAGCGCGGTGTCCGACAGGGAGTCCCCGTACGCCACGCACTCCCGGCGGCTCACCCCGTAGCGGGCGCACAGCTCGTCCGCGGCCGTCACCTTCGTCTCCGGCAGCAGGATGCCCGCCACGTCCAGTCCCACCGCCGGGGCGAAGGGGAACTCCGGGAAGACCGACGCCCGCACCTCGTGCGCCCCCCACTCCAGCAGCCGGCGCACGAAGAAGTCCGGGGAGAGCGACACCACTGCGCAGTGCTCCCCGCGGGCGGCGATGTCCGCCCACACCTCCCGTATCCCGGCCAGCCACGGGGCGCCCTCGAACGCCGTCGCCACCTGCGCCGGGGTGAGCGCCCGCCACAGCTCGTACGCCCGCTCCGCGTAGCCCGGCGGGTCCAGCAGGCCGCTGCCGAGCGCGCGCTCCAGCTCGCGGAACTCCGCCACCAGCCCCAGCTCCCGGGCGAGTTCCATGCTCGCCGAGGAGCCGTGCATCAGCGTCCCGTCCATGTCGAAGATGTGCAGCCGTCCCATGCGGTCCCTCCCTCGTCCCCCGCCGCCCGGCCGGTCCCCGGCGGCGTCCCTCCGAACAGCCGGGCGGCGTCCTCCGCCACCCCGCGGACCGCCGGTCTGCGGTCCGCCGTCCGCCAGGCCAGCGCGACCGTGCAGCGCACGTCCCCGGCCAGCGGCACGATCACCACGTTCGACCGCGCGTAGTGCTCGTCGGTCGACGTGCTCGCCAGCGCGCACCCCCGGCCCGCCGCCACGAGTTCGAGCGTCTCCTCCAGCGACCCCGACGGCACCGTCCCGGCGACGTGGGCGACGCCCACGGCCGACGGGTGGCGGAAGCCCGCGTAGGCCGCGTCCCCGGTCCGCGGCACCACCCAGATCCTGCCGCCCAGTTCGGCGGGCGCGACCTCGCCACGGCGGGCCAGCGGGTCCGTCGCGGGCAGCGCCACACAGCGCCGGTCGCTGGAGACGGTCACCATCCCCAGGCCCGGGGCGTCCAGCGGGGGCCACACGATGGCCAGGTCGCAGTGCCCGTCCAGCAGCCCGCAGGAGGGGTCGTCGAAGTCGTAGCGGCGCAGCCGCACGTCGCCGGTGACACGGGCCTGCACCAGGTCCAGCAGTTCCCGGGTGCGGCCGGCCGCGGCCTCGCCCAGGAACCCCACGGTGAACGGCCGGGACGCCCCGTCCAGCAGCCCCTCCAGCTCGTCCGCGGCGTCCACCGCGGCCACCGCGTGGGCCAGGATCCGGCGCCCCAGGTCGGTCAGTTCGGCCCTTTCGCGGTTGCGCACCAGAAGCGGCCGCCCCGCCGCGGCCTCCAGCCGGCGCACCGACTCGCTCACCGTCGGCTGCCGTACGTCGAGTTGCCGCGCGGCCGCCGAGAACGAGCCCGTACGCGCCACCGCCACGAACGCCCGCAGGCCGGGCAGGGTCAGCGTCACCCCGGGAGGATAACCAGGCACCGGCCGATGGCCATAGGGGAAAACTATGGCCGCCCTCCGCCGCCGCCACGGCACGCTGCCCGTATGACATCCCCGACGGCCCCCGTGCGCCGCCTCACCCCCGCCGACCTCCCCGCCTGCAGCGCGCTGGCCGTCAGCCGCGACTGGGGCGCCGAGGAGCACAAGTGGCGCTTCCTGCTCACCCACGGCACCGGCTACGGCGTCGACGCCCCCGACGGCGACGGCCTGGCCGCCACCACGGTCCTCACCCGCTACGCGGGCGGCCTGGCGGCCGTCAGCATGGTCCTCGTGGCGGCCCGGTACGAAGGGCGGGGCCTGGGACGGCGCATCATGAGCCACGTCCTGGCCGAGGCGGGCGACGACACCGTCACCCTGCACGCCACCGAACGCGGCCGCCCGCTCTACGAGAAGCTCGGCTTCCGGGCGACGGGCACCGTCGTCACGCACCGCGGCCGCTTCACCCCGCCGGCTCCGGCCGGGAACACCGGGAGCACCGGTCCCGGCGCCGGGGAGCCGCGGCCCTTCACCGAGGCCGATCTGCCGGCCCTGCTCGCCCTGGACGCCGAGGTGTTCGGCGCCGACCGCTCGCCCCTCCTGCGCGACCTGCCCCGGTTCGCCGAGCGCGTCGTGGTCGCCGAGGAGGACGGTGTCCTGACCGGCTACGCGTCCGCCTGGCTGAACGCCGACACCCTGGTCGTGGGTCCCGTCGTCGCCGGGGACGCCGCCGGGGCCCGGCGGCTGATCACCGCGATCGCCCGGGACGCCGGCACCGCGGTCCGTCTCGACCTGCGCACCGGCATCCCCGACGGCCTCGACGGCTGGGCCGCGGAACACGGCGTTGCCCCCGTCTTCCCCAACACCCTGATGGTGCTGGGGGACCGCGACCTGCCCGGCGACGAACACCGCCGCCACGCGCCGCTGATGGTGGCCCTGGGCTGAGCCCGGCGGGCCCGCGCGGGCCCGCCGTCCGGCCCTTGGGCCGCGTGTCACCCCGCGAGGCGGGCCTCGATGCCGTCGAACAGGAAGTCGAGGCCGATCCGGAAGGTGTGGTCGGCGTCCAGGTGGGCAGCGTCCAGGTGGGGCGGCATCGCGCGCCACCGTGGCGAGCGCGGGTAACCGGCCGGTGGCGAAGGTCCGCTCCAGGTACGGCCCGAGCGAGGCCTGCCGGCGCTTCTCGTCCGTCCCGGTGGCCCGCTCGGCACGCCGCTCGACGACCTCCCGGCGCACGAAACGCCGACGTCGCCGGACGCCGCCAGGAAGATGGTCGCGCTCTTCCGGACCGGCTGACTCGACCCCGGCACGACCGGGGGCGGCAGCGGCCGTTGGAAGACCCCGCGGGGGTCGCGGATCAGGTCTGGGCCATGTCCACGAAGCGCGAGTAGTGGCCCTGGAAGGCGACGGTGATGGTGGCCGTCGGGCCGTTGCGGTGCTTGGCGACGATCAGGTCGGCCTCTCCCGCGCGCGGGGACTCCTTCTCGTAGGCGTCCTCGCGGTGCAGCAGGATCACCATGTCCGCGTCCTGCTCGATGGAGCCCGACTCACGCAGGTCGCTGACCATCGGCTTCTTGTCCGTACGCTGCTCGGGACCACGGTTCAGCTGCGACAGCGCGATGACCGGCACCTCGAGCTCCTTCGCCAGGAGCTTGAGGTTACGGGACATGTCCGAGACCTCCTGCTGACGGCTCTCGGGCCGGCGCGAGCCGCCCGCCTGCATCAGCTGGAGGTAGTCGATGACGACCAGGCGCAGGTCGTTGCGCTGCTTGAGCCGGCGGCACTTGGCGCGGATCTCCA
This sequence comes from Streptomyces sp. BoleA5, assembly GCF_000373665.1. Taxonomy (NCBI): domain Bacteria; kingdom Bacillati; phylum Actinomycetota; class Actinomycetes; order Kitasatosporales; family Streptomycetaceae; genus Streptomyces; species Streptomyces sp. BoleA5. Next base: position 38,139 of record NZ_KB892093.1, on the reverse strand, counting down.
TCATCGACAGGTTCGGCGAGTCGTCGATGTAGAGGGGGGCCGCCGAGACGTCGGGCATGCGGCGGGCCAGCCGCGTCCAGTCGTCGTCGGTCATGTTGCCGGAGCGCATGTGGTGCAGGGCGACCCGGGCCTCGGCGGACAGCAGACGCATCGCGATCTCGTTGCGGCCCATCTCGAGGGAGAAGAAGACGCTGGGCATGCCGTTGGTGACCGAGCAGGCACGGGCGAAGTCCAGCGCGAGCGTGGACTTACCCATCGCGGGACGGGCGGCGATGACGATCATCTGACCCGGGTGCAGGCCGTTGGTGAGGGAGTCCAGGTCGGCGAAGCCGGTCGGCACACCGGACATCTGGCCGCTGCGCGAGCCGATGGCCTCGATCTCGTCGAGGGCCCCCTCCATGATCTCGGAGAGCGGGAGGTAGTCCTCGCTGGTGCGCTGCTCGGTGACGGCGTAGATCTCGGCCTGCGCGGAGTTGACGATCTCGTCGACGTCGCCGTCCGCCGCGTATCCCATCTGCGTGATGCGCGTACCCGCCTCGACGAGCCGGCGCAGGACCGCGCGCTCGTGCACGATCTCCGCGTAGTACTCGGCGTTGGCGGCCGTCGGCACCGCGTTGACGAGGCTGTGCAGATAGGGGGCGCCGCCGACCCGGGCGAGCTCGCCGCGCTTGGTCAGCTCGGCCGCCACGGTGATGGGGTCGGCGGGCTCACCGCGGGCGTAGAGGTCGAGGATCGCGGCGTAGACGGTCTCGTGGGCGGGCCGGTAGAAGTCGGCGCCCTTGAGCACCTCGACGACGTCGGCGATGGCGTCCTTGGACAGCAGCATGCCGCCGAGCACCGACATCTCGGCGTCCAGGTCCTGCGGCGGTACGCGCTCGAAGCCGGACGCCCCGCGGTCGTCGTCGCGGTCCCGGTCGCGGTCCCGCTCGTCCTTCCGGCGGAAGCGGGAGACGGGCAGACGGTCGCCGGGACCGTCCGGCGGGAACGGCGGCTCGCTCCCCCAGTGGTCGTCCGCGGGTTCGGGCTGGCTCACCCCCTGCCACCTCCTCCCCTCCGGCGCGGACCGCTGCGTCGTGTCCCTTTTCCTACGCCACGGCTCTGACATTCAGCCGCCCGGACACGCCTGTGGCGCGTCGGGCGACGCCCCACGGTAGGGGTCCGCGGGGCTCACAGCCAAGACGGTTATCCACAGGGGCTGGGGATGACCTGTTGAAGAACCGCCCCTACCTGTGGAGAAGCCCGCTCCAGCTGTGTACAGGGCGGGGGACAGCGCGGTGGACAAGCACACAATCACCCAATGATCACGCCGCTGACCTGCGCTTTCTTCATCCACCCACTGTGGACAAGAAAAACTTGCCCGCTCGGCCCAAGATCACGACAAACGGCACGGAGGAGATCACCCTGCGCAGCGGAAAGTAAGAGGCAGTATTATCTTGCATCCCTTACATGTGGATGATTACCCTGACCGGGTGCCCCAGGTCGCCGAACTCTCACCCCAGCAGGCCGTACGCCGCCACGACCGCGAGATCATCGGTCTCGCGCTGCCCGCTTTCGGCGCACTCGTCGCCGAACCGCTCTTCCTCCTGGCCGACAGCGCGATCGTGGGCCATCTCGGCACGTCGCAGCTCGCCGGCCTCGGCGTCGCGGGTGCCCTGCTCACCACCCTCGTCGGCGTATTCGTCTTCCTCGCGTACGCCACCACGGCCGCCGTCGCCCGCCGGGTCGGCGCGGGCGACCTGCCCGCGGCGATCCGCCAGGGCATGGACGGCATCTGGCTCGCCCTCCTCATCAGCGTCGCCGCGGTCGCGGTCGCGATCCCCGCGGCGCCCGCCCTGACCGACCTCTTCGGCGCCTCCGGCACCGCCGCGCCCCACGCCGTCACCTATCTGCGGATCAGCGCCCTCGGCATCCCCGCGATGCTCGTCGTCCTGGCGGCCACCGGTGTGCTGCGCGGGCTGCAGGACACCCGTACCCCGCTCTACGTCGCCGTCGGCGGCTTCGCCGTGAACGCCGTGCTCAACGTGGCGCTGGTGTACGGCGCTGGCCTCGGCATCGCCGGCTCGGCCTGGGGCACCGTGATCGCCCAGAACGCGATGGCGGCCGTCTACGTCGGGGTCGTGGTCCGCGGGGCGCGGCGGCACGGCGCCTCCCTCCGGCCCGACCTCGCCGGCATCCGCGCGTGCGCCCAGGCCGGGACACCCCTGCTGATCCGCACGCTGAGCCTGCGGGCCGTCCTGATGCTCGCCACCGCCGTCGCGGCCGGGCTCGGGGACGCCTCGATCGCCGCCCACCAGATCACCACCACCCTCTGGACGCTGGCCGCCTTCGCCCTCGACGCCATCGCCATCGCCGGCCAGGCCATCATCGGCCGCTACCTCGGCGCCGACGACACGGCCGGGGCCCGGGCCGCCTGCCGCCGCATGGTGCAGTGGGGCATCGCCTCGGGCATCGTCATCGGTCTCGTCCTGGCCGTCTCCCGGCCGCTGGTCGCCCCGCTGTTCACCTCGGACCCGGCCGTGCGCTCCGAGCTGATGACCGTCCTGCTGGTGGCGGCGCTCTCCCAGCCGGTCTGCGGTGTGGTCTTCGTCCTGGACGGGATCCTCATCGGCGCGGGCGACGGCACCTATCTGGCCTGGTCGATGGTCGTCACCCTGGCCGTCTTCGCCCCGGTCGCCCTGGCCGTACCGGCCCTGGGCGGCGGACTCACCGCCCTGTGGTGGGCGATGGGGCTGATGATGCTCACCCGGCTGGCCGCCCTCCACTGGCGGGCCCGCTCGGGGAAGTGGGCCGTCACCGGCGCCGTGCGCGCCTGAACCGCGGCCCCTCCCCGGACGGCAGGACGCCGGGCCCGGAACCTCGCGGTTCCGGGCCCGGCGTTCACGCGGTGCGTGCGGGTCAGGCGGCGACGACCTCGACGTCGAGAGCGGCCTCGACCTCGGGGTGCAGACGCACCGACACCTTGTGGGAGCCCAGCGTCTTGATCGGGGAACCGATCTCGATCCGGCGCTTGTCCACGTCCGGACCGCCCGCGGCCTTGACGGCGGCGGCGATGTCGGCCGGGGTCACCGAACCGAACAGCCGGCCGGCGTCGCCCGCGCGGGTCGACAGCTTGACCTTGACGCCCTCGAGCTGCGCCTTGAACGCGTTGGCCTGCTCGACGGTCGCGATCTCACGGATCCGGCGCGCGCGGCGGATCTGCTCGACGTCCTTCTCGCCACCCTTGGTCCACGCGATCGCGAAACCGCGCGGGATCAGGTAGTTGCGGGCGTAACCGCTCTTGACCTCGACGACTTCGCCGGCGGCACCGAGGCCGCTGACCTCGTTGGTGAGGATGATCTTCGCCATTGCTCGGTCACCCTTCCTTAGCGAGCGGTCGAGGTGTAGGGCAGCAGCGCCATCTCACGGCTGTTCTTCACGGCCGTGGCGACGTCACGCTGGTGCTGGGTGCAGTTGCCGGTGACCCGGCGGGCACGGATCTTGCCGCGGTCGGAGATGAACTTCCGCAGCAGGTTCGTGTCCTTGTAGTCGACGTACGTGATCTTGTCCTTGCAGAACACGCAAACCTTCTTCTTAGGCTTGCGAGCAGGCGGCTTCGCCATTGTCTCTCTCCAGTGTGATCAAGAAGTTTGGTGCGCTGCCGCCCTTAGAAGGGCGGCTCGTCCGAGAAACCGCCGCCGCCACCGGAGCCACCGCCCCAGTTGCCGCCGCCGCCCTGGCCGCCACCGGCAGGAGCGCCGGTCGCCCACGGGTCGCCGTCGGGCGCGCCGCCCTGGCCGCCACCGGAGCCACCGCCCCAGTTGCCGCCCTGGCCGCCACCGCCGCCGTAGCCGCCCTGACCGCCGCGCGAGGCGCCGCCGCCACCGCTGGCGCGGGTGACCTTGGCGGTCGCGCTGCGCAGGCTGGCGCCGACCTCGTCGACGTCCAGCTCGTAGACCGTCCGCTTGACGCCCTCGCGGTCGTCGTACGAGCGCTGCTTCAGACGGCCCTGCACGATGACGCGCATGCCCTTCTGGAGCGACTCGGCCACGTTCTCCGCCGCCTGCCGCCAGACCGAACACGTGAGGAAGAGGCTCTCGCCGTCCTTCCACTCGTTGGTCTGCCGGTCGAAGGTGCGGGGAGTGGACGCGACACGGAACTTCGCGACCGCCGCACCCGAGGGGGTGAAGCGCAGCTCGGGGTCGTCGACGAGATTGCCGACGACCGTGATGACGGTCTCGCCTGCCATGGTGAGTGACCTCTCGGCTTTGCTTGGCTTCTCGGTTTCCCGACTGCCTGAGCCGTCAGGCTCAGTGGGTCTCGGGACGAAGGACCTTGGTCCGGAGGACCGACTCGTTCAGGTTCATCTGACGGTCGAGCTCCTTGACGACCTCAGGAGTGGCGTTGAGGTCGATGACCGAGTAGATGCCCTCGGGCTTCTTCTTGATCTCGTACGAAAGACGACGACGGCCCCAGGTGTCGACCTTCTCGACCTTGCCGCCCGCGTTGCGGACGACGCCGAGGAAGTTCTCGATCAGCGGGGAGACAGCACGCTCCTCGAGATCGGGGTCGAGGATCACCATCACCTCGTAGTGACGCATGTGGAACCCACCTCCTTTGGACTCAACGGCCACGGCGTTTCCGTGGCAGGAGGGTTTGCATCGCGTCGCAACGGTATCGCGGCCCACCGACAAGGCCCGCGGCGTTCCGGGGATCGGTCCCCGGAGGCCCTGCGGGACCGTCGTGTGGGCCTGCACAGACACCGGTGCAGACGGTACACACTACCCGCCTCGTGGCTTCCGGTTGAAATCCGCCCTCGGAAGCCCGCAATCTGTACACATCGGGTGTGTCCGGCGCTACGATGCGCCACCTCTCCATCACGGAGGTGCCTCATGGCACAGGCAGTGCGACCCACGACCGGCAGCCGTCTCTACCAGCGAGTCCTCAGCACCCTCAACTCCGACGGCAGGCCCCACCCGGTCGAGAACACCCTGGCCGTCGTGACCCTCGTACTCGGCCTGGCCGCCGCCATCGCGGCGTTCTGGGACCACCTCCACCTGCTCAGCTCCTGGGCGGGGCTGGTGGGCATCCTCGTGGGCGCCTTCGGCCAGTACCGCTCCGCCACCACGGCAGAGCGCTTCTTCTTCATCATCGGCATGGGACTGGCCGCGATCGGCTTCTACCTCGGCATGGCCCACGGCGGCCTCTTCGGCGGCGTGGTGTCGTAGGCCGCGTCCGGCCCGGGCCCCGCCGTCGCCCGGCCGTCCACCCGGCACCCGCCGGGCGAAGCCGCGGACCGAGTTGTCCACAGCCCTCGTGGGGGCGTTCACCGTTCGCAGTAGGCTTCGGCGAAGTAATGCAGTCAGCAATGCCGTAGCCGCAGCGATGGGGAGCGCCCCGCATGAGCTTGACCCTGAGGACCATCAGTCGGGAACAGCACCTGGCGTACATCCAGAGCCTGCCCTCGGCAAGCCACTGCCAGGTTCCCGCCTGGGCGGACGTCAAGACCGAGTGGCGCTCGGAGAACCTCGGCTGGTTCGACGACAGTACCGGCGAGCTGGTCGGCGCCGGCCTGGTGCTCTACCGGCAGCTGCCCAAGGTGAAGCGCTACCTCGCCTACCTCCCCGAGGGCCCGGTGATCAACTGGTACGCCCCCAACCTGGAGGAGTGGCTGCGCCCGATGCTGGCGCACCTGAAGCAGCAGGGCGCCTTCTCCGTGAAGATGGGCCCGCCGGTCGTCATCCGCCGCTGGGACGCGGCCGCCATCAAGTCCGGCATCGCCGACCCGGACGTCAAGCGCCTGCGCGACGTCGAGGCGACGGTCATCGAGCCCCGCGCCTTCGAGGTGGCCGACCGGCTGCGCCGCATGGGCTGGCAGCAGGGCGAGGACGGCGGCGCCGGCTTCGGTGACGTGCAGCCCCGCTACGTCTTCCAGGTCCCGCTGGAGAACCGCAGCCTGGACGACGTCCAGAAGGGCTTCAACCAGCTGTGGCGGCGCAACATCAAGAAGGCCGAGAAGGCGGGCGTCGAGGTCGTCCAGGGCGGCTACGACGACCTTCCCGTGTGGCAGCAGCTCTACGAGGTCACCGCCGAGCGCGACCGCTTCCGCCCGCGTCCCCTCTCCTACTTCCAGCGCATGTGGCAGGTCCTCAACACGGAGGACCCCAACCGCATGCGGCTGTACTTCGCCCAGCACGAGGGCGAGACCGTCGCCGCCGCGACGATGCTCGTCGTCGGCCGGCACGTCTGGTACTCGTACGGGGCCTCGGCCAACCACAAGCGCGAGGTCCGGCCGAGCAACGCCATGCAGTGGCGGATGCTGCGGGACGCCTACGCCCTCGGCGCGAGCGTGTACGACCTGCGCGGCATCAGCGACTCGCTCGACGAGAGCGACCACCTCTTCGGTCTCATCCAGTTCAAGGTGGGCACCGGCGGGCAGGCTGCCGAATACCTGGGCGAGTGGGACTTCCCCCTCAACAAGCTGCTGCACAAGGCCCTCGACATCTACATGTCCCGTCGCTGACCCACGTGCACGTGCCCGACCGACCGCAGACACCTCAGAAAGGTCCCCGTTCCGGCCATGGCGCTCACCCTGTACGTCGACACCGCGCGCTGGCGTGCGCACCAGCAGTCCGTGGTGGAGCAGTTCCCCGGGCTGGTACCCGTCTGCAAGGGCAACGGGTACGGCTTCGGCCACGAGCGCCTGGCCGAGGAGGCGATCCGGCTCGGCTCGGACATCCTCGCCGTGGGCACCACGTACGAGGCCGCCCGGATCAAGGACTGGTTCGGCGGGGACCTGCTGGTGCTGACCCCGTACCGGCTCGGCGAGGAGCCGGTGCCGCTGCCGGACCGCGCCATCCGCTCCGTGTCCTCCGTGGAGGGCGTGCGCGGCCTGGTCGGCGCCCGGGTCGTCATCGAGGTCATGAGCAGCATGAAGCGCCACGGCGTCGGCGAGGACGACCTGGTCAAGCTGCACTCGGCCATAGACGACGTCCGCCTGGAGGGCTTCGCCATCCACCTGCCGCTGGACCGGACCGACGGCTCCGACGCGGTGGAGGAGGTCCACCGCTGGATGGAGCGGCTGCGCGCGGCCCGGCTCCCGCTGCACACCATGTTCGTCAGCCACCTGAAGGCGGGCGAGCTGACCCAGCTGCGCAACCAGTTCCCGCAGACCCGCTTCCGCGCCCGGATCGGCACCCGGCTGTGGCTCGGCGACCACGAGGCCACCGAGTACCGGGGCGCCGTCCTGGACGTCACCCGCATCGCCAAGGGCGAGCGCTTCGGCTACCGCCAGAACAAGGCGTCCGAGGACGGCCACCTGGTCGTCGTGGCGGGCGGCACGTCGCACGGGGTGGGCCTGGAGGCCCCCAAGGCCATGCACGGCGTCATGCCGCGCGCCAAGGGCGTCGCCAGGGCCGGCCTGGCCACCATCAACCGCAACCTGTCGCCCTTCGTGTGGGCCGGCAAGCAGCGCTGGTTCGCCGAGCCCCCGCACATGCAGGTGTCGATCCTCTTCCTGCCGGGCGACGTGGCGCCCCCGGCGGTCGGCGACGAGCTCGTGGCGCACCTGCGGCACACGACGACGCAGTACGACCGCGTCGTCGACCGCTGAGCCCCTCCCGGGGTCAGTGGGGCGAGGCCGGCGGCGCCGGGTCCACGCCCCACTGCACCGGGCGCGCCTCGCCGTAGCCCTCGCCGTAGCCCTCGCCGTAGCCCTCGCCGTAGCCGTCCTCAGGCCCGCCCTGCAGCGGCGCGGCGTGCCGCGGCTGGTGCGAGGGCCGCCCGAGCACGAACGCGTCCTGAGCCCCGTCCAGCACGCCCCCGGAGGGGTCGTCCGAGCCGTCCTGGCGGACCGGGTCGCGCTCGGGGAGGACGATGTCGCGGACGACGACCGCGCACAGGTACAGCGTCCCGATCAGGTGCGCCGCGATGGCCAGGTGGTAGCCGTCCTGCGGCAGGCCCTTGCTGTTGCCGCCCGTCGTGTACGCCAGGTACGACCAGATCCCGAGGAAGTACATGACCTCGGCGGCCTGCCAGATCAGGAAGTCCCGCCAGCGCGGCCGGGCGAGCGCCGCGAGGGGCACCAGCCAGAGCACGTACTGCGGCGAGTAGACCTTGTTCGTCAGGATGAAGGCGGCCACGACGAGGAAGGCCAGCTGCGCGAAGCGCGGGCGTCGCGGGGCGTACAGGACCAGTCCGGCCATACCCGCGCAGAACAGCAGCATCAGCGCGATGGCGTAGGTGTTCGCGGCGTCCATGCTGCTGTGGGTCTGCTGGGAGATGATCAGCCAGATGGAGCCGTAGTCGACGCCCCGTTCCTGGCTGAAGGTGTAGAACTTCGCCCAGCCGTCCCAGGCGAGCAGCATCACCGGAAGGTTCACCACGACCCAGGCCGCGGCGGCACCGCCCACGGCCGCGCCCCAGGCCTTCAGCTTCCCGGCCCTGAGGCACAGCAGGAACAGCGGCCCCAGCAGCAGCAGCGGGTAGAGCTTGGCGGCCGTCGCCAGCCCGATCAGGATGCCCGCGGCCAGCGGCCGGTTGCGCGACCAGAGCATCATCCCGGCCGCCGCGAGGGCGACCGCGAACAGGTCCCAGTTGATGGTGGCGGTCAGCGCGAACGCGGGCGCCAGCGCGACCAGCAGCGCGTCCCACGGGCGGCGCCGGCTGGTCCGGGCCGTGCAGACCGCGATGACGGCCGTGCAGACCAGCAGCATTCCGGCGTTGACCAGCCAGTACACCTGCTCCCGGTGCTGGATCGTGCCGCCGTGCGGGGTCAGCCAGGAGGCGACCTCCATGAAGAGCCCGGTCAGGACCGGGTACTCCAGGTAGCCCATGCCGCCGGAGACCGTGTCCGGGATGCGGTCGAAGTACGGGACCAGGTCGTCGGCGAAGCCCCGGCCGTAGTACAGGTGCGGGATGTCGGAGTAGCAGGCGTGGCTGTACTGGGCGTTCGCCCCGAAGAACCAGCCGCTGTCGTAGCACGGCACCTTCTGCACCATGCCCAGCGCGAACATCCCGATCGCGACCAGCACGACGACGCGCAGGGGGTTCCACCAGCCCCGCCGCCCCACGGCCGCGAAGCGGCCGAGCGGGCCGCCGATGACCTCGCTCCCGGCCACCGCGACCGGATCCTCGCGGGTCGGGGGCACGACCGCCTCGGCCTCCGAGGCCTCGTGGTGGGGGTCTTCGCGCACGATCGTCATGGGCCACATCCTGCCCTACATCCTTGTGCGCGGAGCGTCGGATCCCCACGGCGCCTCCCAGCCGCCCGGGAACGGCCGCGGCCGCGGAGGGCACGATGCCCTCCGCGGCCGCGGACCGACTGCTCTGCTCAAGGCGGGGCGGTCAACCGCCCGGGCCTCCGAGGAGCCCGCCGTTGCTGCCGTTGCCTCCGTTGCTCTTGCCGGTGGTACTGGACGACGGGCTCGACGACGGGGTCCCGCCCGTGCCGCCGTCCGTGGTGCCGCCGTTGTTGGAACCGCCGCCGTCCTGGCAGTCCCACTGCCAGGGCTTGCAGTTCCCGGACTCGGTCGGGGTCGGCGGTGCCTGCGGCCGCGAAACGGTGGGAGTCGGCGTCGAGGACGGCGTCTCGCTCGGGGTGACCGAGACCGAGGGGGTCGGCGACGGGGCGCCCTCCCCGTTGTGGATGTCGCCGATCTTCGGGGCGTCGGGGAAGCCGGTGTCGGGGCCCGTCACCGCCCCCTTCATGTAGGCGGTCCAGATCTCGGTCGGGATGTCACCACCGTGGATGGACTCGACGCCCGCCGTGCCGTTCATGGACATCAGACCGTGGGTCTTGGGGTTCTCACGGAACATCGCCACGGCCGTGGAGAGTTGCTGGGTGTACCCGACGAACCACGCCGACTTGTTGCTGTCGGTCGTACCGGTCTTGCCGGCCGCCTTGCGGCCGAGTTCCTTGGCGCGGAAACCCGTGCCGTTCTGGATCACGTTCTCCAGGACGTCGGTGACGTTGTCGGCCACCTCCGCCGGCATCACCCGGGAGACCTTGGGCTTGTCGAAGCCGTCCACCTCGGTCCCGTTCTTCTTCACCCACACGACCGAGTAGGGATCCACGTGCTTGCCGGAGGCGGCGAAGGTCGCGTAGGCGTCGGCCATGCGGATGGCGCTCGGGGTGGACGTACCGAGGGCGAACGAGGCGTTCCGGCCGGCCATGGAGGCCTTGAGGATGCCGGTCTTCTCGGCGACGTCGGCCACCTTCTCCATACCGACGTCCATGCCCAGCTGCACGAAAGGCGAGTTGACGGACTGCTCCATCGCCTTGCGCAGCGTGATGAATCCCCAGGGCTTCGGGCTCTCGTTCTCCTGGAAGAAGGGCGTGTTGTCCTTCTTCAGGACATACGTGCCGTCGTTGTTCTTGATCTTGATGTGGTCGTTGCCGTTGTACTGGCTCAGCGGTGAGATGCCCTCGCCGTCGGAGCGGTACGTACCGTACTCCATGGCCGCGGCCAGGACGAAGGGCTTCCAGGTCGAGCCGACGGGGACACCCTTGGTGTCGGCGTTGTTGGTGAAGTGGTTGTTCTCGAAGCCCGCGCCACCGTAGATGGCGACGATCGCTCCGTCGTCGGGCTTCACCGACGCGGCACCGAACTGGACGTACTTGTCCTTCTCCTTCTTCGGGTTGATGTTCGCCTTCTCGACCTTCTTGACAGCCTTCTGCAGGGCGTCGACCTTCTTCTTGTCGAAGGTCGTGCGGATCTCGTAACCGCCCCGGTCGAGCTCGGCGCGGCTGATGTCCGAGTGCGCCAGCACGTAGTTCTGGGCGGTGTCGACCAGGTAGCTGATCTGGCCGGTCATGCCCTTGGTCGCCTTGAGGCCCTGCGGCTCCGGGTACTCGCTGACGGCCTCGGTGTAGTCGTCCTTGCTGAGCTTGCCGTCCTTGTACATCTCACCGAGGATCCACTTCCACCGGCGCTCGGAGTTCTTCCGGTTCGACTCGGGAGTCGCGGTGGAGTCGATGCTCGTGGCCCCGGCCGGGTCGTAGTACGTCGGGCCCTTGAGCAGCGCCGCCAGGAAGGCGCACTGGCTCGGCGTGAGCTTGGAGGCGTCGACGCCGTAGTAGGTCTGCGCCGCCGCCTGGATGCCGTAGGCGCTCCGGCCGTAGTACGAGGTGTTCAGGTAGCCCTGGAGGATGTCGTCCTTCTCGAGCTTCGTCCCCACCTTTATGGAGATGAAGAGCTCCTTGAACTTACGGGTGACCGTCTGGTCCTGGCTCAGGAAGGTGTTCTTGACGTACTGCTGGGTGATCGTCGAACCACCCTGCGCCTGGCCGCCCCTCGCCATGTTGAACAGAGCGCGGCCGACACCCATGGGGTCGACCCCCGAGTCCGTCTCGAAGGTCTTGTTCTCCGCCGAGATGACCGCGTTCTGCATCGCCTTGGGGATCTCGGCGAGCCCCACGTTCTGCCGGTTGGCGCCGGTGCCCGTCGCCACCATGCGGGAGCCGTCGGCCCAGTAGTAGACGTTGTTCTGCGACTTGGCGGCGTCGTTCTCATTGGGGATGCCCACCATCGCGTACCCGACGCCGGCGACGGCGACCAGGCTTCCGAAGAAGAACAGGCACAGTCCGGAGACGAGCTTCCAGGACGGCATCCAGCGACGCCATCCGTCCTTCCCCCAACGGGGGTAGTCCACGATGCGCTTCTTCGGGGGCTGGCCCCCGCCACGCCCGCCCTGCGCGTCCGTGGCGGACCGACGGCGGCCGCCCTTCTGCGAGGACTGGGCGGCACGGCGTGCGGCGGCACGCCCCTGGTACGGCGGCTCGGCCCCCCGGGCCCGGCCGCCGGTGCTCGCGCGGCCCCCCGTACCCGCCCCCGCATCCTGGCGGGGGGGTTGTCCCATTCCCTGGCGCGGGCCGTAGCCCTGCCCCGAACCGGTTCCATGCGGCTGCGGCCTCGGCGGCCCAGCGGCCCGCCGACCGCCTGGCGGCGGGGGCTGCTGCTGCGCGCCGCGCCGGGCGGCTGCCCGGCCGTCGCCGGGCGACTGCGGCGGCTTGCGACGGTGCTCGCTCATGAACAGCTACTCCTAGGACAGGCGGAATCGCCTGAAAGCGGCAGTTGATTTCCGGTCCCCCCGGCGTGCGATACCCGCACTGCACCAGGGACAAGGACGCTCACTGAGGTCACACGGTTCCCGGTGCTCTGCATGGCGAACAGAGTACGCATGGTCAAAAGAGGTTCTAGCCAGATGTTCATCACATTCCGGGCGGTTGACGGTGAACAGATTTCGTGATGTGACGCCGGTCACCGTGAGCCGTCTTGCCGTACTCCGGAACTCGTTCTATCGTCTCGATGTATCGAGTCGATACATCACGGCGAGATAAGAGGCGACGACGGCACGGACGGGAGGGAGACGAGGGCATGAGCAAACGCTCCGGCATCCTCGAGTTCGCCGTCCTGGGCCTGCTGCGCGAATCCCCGATGCACGGTTACGAGCTGCGCAAGCGGCTCAACACCTCGCTCGGTGTGTTCCGCGCGTTCAGCTACGGCAGCCTCTACCCCTGCCTCAAGACACTGGTCACCCAGGGCTATCTGGTCGAGGAGACCGGCCCTGAACCCGATCCGCTCGCCGCGCCGCTGGCCGGCCGACGGGCCAAGATCGTGTACCGGTTGACGGCGGCCGGCAAGGAGCACTTCGAAGAGCTCCTCGCCCACTCCGGGCCTGACGCGTGGGAGGACGAGCACTTCGCGGCTCGTTTCGCCTTCTTCGGCCAGACGTCCAGGGACGTACGGATGCGTGTCCTCGAGGGGCGGCGCAGCCGCCTCGAGGAGCGCCTGGAGAAGATGCGCGCGTCCCTCGCGCGTACCCGTGAGCGGCTCGACGACTACACGCTCGAGCTGCAGCGGCACGGCATGGAGTCGGTGGAGCGCGAGGTCCGCTGGCTGAACGAGCTGATCGAGACCGAGCGGGCGGGGCGCGGCAAGCAGCCCCCGGCCGCTCCGTCCGCCGATGCCGAGCAGGACAACCAACAGGAAAACGGCGGACCCGGCACGCGCCGGGGACCCGCGTGACGATCAAACAGGGAGCAACCGGAATGGGTTCGGTTCGCGTAGCCATCGTTGGCGTGGGCAACTGCGCCGCTTCGCTGGTGCAGGGTGTCGAGTACTACAAGGACGCCGACCCGGCCAGCCGCGTGCCTGGCCTCATGCACGTGCAGTTCGGCGACTACCACGTGCGTGACGTCGAGTTCGTCGCTGCCTTCGACGTCGACGCGAAGAAGGTCGGTCTCGACCTCGCGGACGCCATCGGTGCCAGCGAGAACAACACCATCAAGATCTGCGACGTGCCGCAGAAGGGCGTGACCGTCCAGCGCGGCCACACCCTGGACGGTCTCGGCAAGTACTACCGCGAGACCATCGAGGAGTCCGCCGAGGAGCCGGTCGACGTCGTGCAGGTCCTCAAGGACCGCCAGGTCGACGTGCTCGTCTGCTACCTGCCCGTGGGTTCCGAGGACGCGGCGAAGTTCTACGCGCAGTGCGCCATCGACGCCAAGGTCGCCTTCGTCAACGCCCTCCCGGTCTTCATCGCCGGCACCAAGGAGTGGGCGGACAAGTTCACCGAGGCCGGTGTGCCGATCGTCGGTGACGACATCAAGTCGCAGGTCGGCGCCACCATCACGCACCGCGTACTCACCAAGCTCTTCGAGGACCGCGGTGTCATCGTCGAGCGCACCATGCAGCTGAACGTCGGCGGCAACATGGACTTCAAGAACATGCTCGAGCGTGATCGCCTGGAGTCCAAGAAGATCTCCAAGACGCAGGCCGTCACCTCCCAGATCCCCGACCGCGACCTGGGTGAGAAGAACGTCCACATCGGCCCCTCGGACTACGTGGCCTGGCTGGACGACCGCAAGTGGGCGTACGTCCGCCTCGAGGGCCGTGCCTTCGGCGACGTCCCGCTGAACCTGGAGTACAAGCTCGAGGTCTGGGACTCCCCGAACTCCGCTGGTGTCATCATCGACGCGCTGCGCGCGGCGAAGATCGCCAAGGACCGCGGCATCGGCGGCCCGATCCTGTCGGCGTCCTCCTACTTCATGAAGTCCCCGCCGGTGCAGTACTTCGACGACGAGGCCCGCGAGAGCGTGGAGAAGTTCATCCGCGGCGAGGTCGAGCGCTGAGCAGCGGCTTAACCCCCGTCACCACTCGTCGTACGACGCGACCGCGCAGGCCCCCGGGTATGACACCCGGGGGCCTGCGCGTCATGTGAGGCTGTGCGCATGCCCGTTGTCCGTGACCTCCGTGTGCTGCTGCGCTTCCGGGACTTCCGCCGACTGCTGGCGGTGCGGTTGCTGTCCCAGCTGTCCGACGGGGTCTTCCAGGTGGCGCTGGCGGCCTACGTGGTCTTCTCCCCGGAGAAGCAGGCCTCACCGGCCGCCATCGCCTCCGCGATGGCGGTCCTGCTGCTGCCGTACTCGCTTCTGGGGCCGTTCACGGGCGTCCTGCTGGACCGCTGGCGGCGCCGGCAGGTCCTTCTCCACTGCAACCTGCTGCGGGCGGCGCTCTCCCTCGGCACGGCCGTGCTGATGCTGCTGCACGTTCCGGACTGGCTCTTCTACCTGTCCGCCCTCTCGGTCACCGGCATCAACCGCTTCGTGCTCGCCGGCCTTTCGGCCGCTCTGCCCCGCGTCGTAGACGGGGAACGTCTGGTCATGGCGAACGCGCTCTCCCCGACCGCGGGCACGCTCGCGGCCACGGCGGGCGGCGGGGCGGCCTTCCTGATGCACCTGGTGGTGCCCGAAGGCGTCCGTTCCGACGTCATGGTCGTGGTGCTGGGCGCCGTCCTCTATCTCTGTGCCGGGCTGACCGCGCTCACCCTGGGGCGGGACCTGCTGGGGCCGGATCCGTCCCGCGTCCAGCCGCGGGTGGGCGAGGCGCTGCTCAGCACCTTCCGCGGCTTGGCGCACGGCCTGAGGCACCTGCGCCGGCGACCCCGCGCGGCGCGCGCCCTGGCCGCGATGACGGCGATGCGCTTCTGCTACGGCGGGCTCACGGTGACGGTGCTGATGCTGTGCCGCTACGCATGGTCGGGGTCCGACGGTACGGATCACGGCACGACGGACGGCCTCGCGCTCCTCGGCCTGGCGGTCGCCGTCTCGGGTGCCGGCTTCTTCACGGCGGCCGTCGTCACCCCCTGGGCCACGGGCCGCTTCGGCACCTTCGGATGGATCACCGTCTGCGCGGGTTCGGCGGCCGTCCTGCTCCCCGCGCTGGCGCTGCCCTTCGAGCCGGCCCCGGTACTGGCGGCGGCCTTCGTTCTGGGGCTGGCCACCCAGGGGGCCAAAATCGCCACGGACACGGTGGTCCAGTCCTCGATCGACGACGCCTACCGAGGGCGGATCTTCTCCATCTACGACGTGCTGTTCAATGTCGCCTTCGTCGGCGCCGCGGCCATCTGCGCTCTGGCCCTCCCACCGGACGGCCGCTCCGCAGGCCTCCTTCTCGGACTCTCGGCGATCTACGCCGCGGTGGCGTTCGGCACCGCCAGAACCCCGTGACGTTTCACGTGAAACATGGAGATAAATCCGACTCCACCTGTTTCACACGAAACAACCGCCCCGGCGGATGGCCTGTCCGGGACCGACTTCAACAACGTCGTGCTCTGCCTGCAGAGCATCACCAAGTAATGGGGTCGCCGTTATGGCCGAGGGGGTCATGTTTCACGTGAAACATGACCCCCTCGGTGCGTCCGACGCCCGGACGGAGTGCCCTCAGACCTGCGCGGCCCACCACTCCTTCAACGCGGCCACGGCGGCCTCCTCCCCCAGCGGGCCGTTCTCCAGACGCAGCTCCAGCAGGTGGTTGTACGCCTTGCCGACCTCGGGCCCCGGGGAAATACCCAGGATCTCCATGATCCGGTTGCCGTCCAGGTCCGGCCGGATCGCGTCCAGCTCCTCCTGCTCCTTCAGCTGCGCGATCCGCTCCTCGAGCCCGTCATAGGTTCTCGCCAGGGCCGCGGCCTTGCGCTTGTTGCGGGTCGTGCAGTCGGAGCGGGTCAGCTTGTGCAACTGGTCGAGCAGCGGTCCGGCGTCCCGGACGTAGCGCCGGACGGCGGAGTCGGTCCACTCCCCGGTCCTGTAGCCGTGGAAGCGCAGATGCAGCTCCACCAGCCGGGCGACGTCCTTGATGATGTCGTTGGGGTACTTGAGCTTGGTCAGCCGCCCCTTGGTCATCTTGGCGCCGACCACCTCGTGGTGGTGGAAGGAGACCCGCCCGTCGGACTCGAACCGCCGGGTGCGCGGCTTGCCGATGTCGTGCAGCAGGGCGGCAAGGCGAAGGACGAGGTCCGGCCCCTCGGTCTCCAGCGCCACCGCCTGGTCCAGGACGGTCAGCGTGTGGTCGTAGACATCCTTGTGGCGATGGTGCTCGTCCCGCTCCAGGCGCAGCGCCGGCAGCTCCGGGAGGACCCGTGCGGCCAGGCCGGTCTGCACCAGCAGTTGCAGGCCCTTGCGGGGGTGGTCGGAGAGGATCAGCTTGTTGAGCTCGTCCCGGACGCGCTCGGCGGAGACGATCTCGATGCGGTCGGCCATCTCCGTCATCGCCGTGACGACCTCGGGTGCCACCTCGAAGTCCAGTTGGGCGGCGAAGCGCGCGGCACGCATCATCCGCAGCGGATCGTCGGAGAAGGACTCCTCCGGGGTGCCCGGAGTACGCAGAAGCCGCTGTGCGAGGTCGCCGAGCCCGCTGTAGGGGTCGACGAACTCCGCCTCCGGCAGCGAGACCGCCATCGCGTTGACGGTGAAGTCCCGGCGGACCAGGTCCTCCTCGATCGTCTCCCCGTAGGAGACCTCCGGCTTGCGCGAGGACCGGTCGTAGGCCTCGGACCGGTACGTGGTCACCTCGATCTGGTAGCCGCCCTTGCGGCACCCGACCGTGCCGAAGGCGATGCCCACCTCCCAGACGGCCTCCGCCCACCCGCGGATGATCTTCAGTACCTGGTCGGGCCGGGCGTCGGTGGTGAAGTCGAGGTCGTTGCCGAGCCTGCCGAGCAGGGTGTCGCGGACCGAGCCGCCGACGAGGGCAAGCCGGAATCCGGCGTCCTGGAAGCGGCGACCGAGGTCCTCGGCCACCGGCGCGATCACGGGCGCGGACTTCAGGGTCTGGGGGGCGTTGTTGGCATTCGGCACAACAGAAAAGGGTACGTGCCCATGCGCCCCGCGGCGGACCGGTTTACCGGCTCCCGTGATCATGGCCGAGGCCTTCTCGCCCCCGGACTGTATCGATCTTGTGGCCCACTCACAGCACTTAGGGTCATCGAGCATCGTTACCATTCCAGGACGCACATCCGATGACGACGAGGGACGGCCAGCGCGTGGGCGAGGCGGCACAGCACCCCGGAGGAACTCCGGCCCGTTCGAGGCTGCGCCGGGCCACGGCGCTGCTCGTGGGCGCCACCCTCTTCACCGGCCTGGTCCAGGCCCGTACGGCCCCCGCGGCGTACGCGGAGACCTCCAGCGGCCGGACCGTGGACGTGTCGGTGAACTCGCTGTCCCCCACCGCCCCGGCCAAGGGCGACACCCTCACGGTGACGGGCACCGTCACCAACAGGAGCAAGCACACCGTCAGCGGCGCCCACGTCGGTGTGGAGATCGCGCCCCAGGGCCCGCTGGACAGCCGCAGCGCCATCAACGACGTGTCCACCAGTGCGCCCCACACCCTGGCCGACGGCGGGGAGATCGCCGGGCACACCGTCCCGGTCGACGACCTGCCCGCCGGCATCAGCCGCAGTTTCACCCTGAAGGTGCCGGTCAAGGATCTCGGCCTCGGCGCGGACGGCGTCTACCAGCTCGGGGTCTCCCTGACCGGGCAGACCCGTGACCGCGGCTACGACGAGTACCTCGGCATCGAGCGGACCTTCCTCCCCTGGTACCCCGACGGGGATGCCAAGCCGACCCGCTACACCTTCCTGTGGCCGCTGATCGACCGCCCGCACCTCGCCGTGCGCAGCGAGAGCGACGACCAGCAGAGCCCGATCTTCCTCGACGACGACCTCGCCGGGGACCTGGCGCCCGGTGGCCGTCTGCAGCAGATGGTGGCCCTCGGCCGGGATCTGCCCGTCACCTGGGTCATCGACCCGGATCTGCTCTCCACGGTCGACGCGATGACGCGCCGGTACCAGGTCGCCGGGCCCGGCGGTGATCTCGATCACACCACGGCGGGCACCGGCACCGAGAACGCGAAGCGCTGGCTGAGCAGCCTGAAGGAGGCCGTGGTCGGGAAGGAGGTCGTCGCGCTGCCCTTCGCCGACCCCGACATCGCCTCCATCGCCCACCGCGGCAAGAGCGTCCCCGGCACCCTCAACCACCTCAAGACCGCCACGGAACTCGCGACGACCACCGTCGAGGTCGTCCTCAACGGCCAGGTCATCCCGGACACGGACGTCTCCTGGCCCGTCGAGGGCGCCGTCGACCGCTCCATCGTCGCCGTGGCCACCTCAGCCGGCGCCGACAAGGTGATCGCCAGCAGCGACAGCCTCGGCGAGCCCGGCGACCTCAACTACACCCCCACCTCGGCGCGGCCCATCGGCGGGGGCACCACGGCGGTCGTCGCCGATTCCGGGCTCTCCAAGGCTTTCCGGGGCGACATGACGTCGGCCGGTTCCTCGACCCTCGCGATCCAGAAGTACCTGGCGCAGACCCTGATGATCACGCTGCAGGCGCCCGACCGGCAGCGCAGCGTCGTCGTCGCCCCGCAGCGGATGGCCAGGGCCTCGCAGGCCCAGGCCATGGCCCAGGCCATCACGGAGGTCGCCGGCAGCGGCTGGGCGGAGACCGCGGACTTCTCCGCGGCGGCGAAGGCCACCCCCGACCCGAAGGCCAACCGCAAGGTCCCCGGCACCGGCGCCTACCCCAAGCGCCTGCGCAAGCAGGAGTTGAGCACCGCGGCCTTCCGCCAGATCCAGGCGACCCAGGGCGAGCTCGACGACTTCATGGCCCTGCTGAGCAAGCCCGACCGGGTGCGGACCCCCTTCGGCAACGCGCTGATGCGCTCGATGTCCACCGAGTGGCGCGGCTCCTCCCACAGGTCGGCCGCCTACCGCACGGCCATCTCCGACTACCTGTCCGACCTGATGAGCCTGGTGTACCTGCTCCCCAAGACCGGGACGCTCACGCTCTCGGGCCGCAGCGGCACCATCCCGGTCACCGTGAAGAACGAACTCGGCCAGACGGTGAAGGGCCTGGAGCTGCGTCTCACCTCCAGCCAGGGCAACAGCCTCAACCCGGGCGACGCGCAGCCCGTGACCGTCGAGGGCGGCCACACCCGCTCCCTGAAGTTCGAGGGCACCGCCGCCCGCAACGGCCTGAACACGATCACGGCCCAGCTCTACACGGCCGACGGCGCCAAGTTCAGCACGCCCATCACCTTCCAGGTGGATGTCACCTCCATCACATCCTCCGTCATGCTGGTGATCGCCGCCGGGCTCCTGCTGCTCGTGCTGGCGGGTGCCCGGATGTACCACCAGCGCAAGCGCCGCGCGGCGTCCGGGGGCGGGGACGACGACGCCGACCCCTCCGGGGACGACGCCGACCCGTCGGACGACGGGGAAACGGGCGAGGACGAGGACGACGCCGGTGAAGGCACCATGGGTGACCGGGACGGCGTCCGTGACGAGCAGCCGGGTGACCTGGCGCCGGACACCTCCCCGGAAAGTACGGACCCGTCCGGGACGGGTGAGAAGGTGGACCGATAGCCAGCGAGCCATGGCCGATGAGGTGGGGCAGAGATGAACGCACCGTACGACGGTGAGCGCGAACGGGAAGCCGGGGACCGGTTCCCCGAGCAGCACCCTGCCGCGCCCGACCCGTACCTGCAGGACACCTACGCCCGCGATCCGTACCGGCGGCAGGATCCGACCGTTGAGGACCCGGTGGGCGAGGCGCTCTACGACCGCGCCGCGCATCCGCCGGCCCAGCCGCATGCCTACGGGCCGCCGTACGCTCACCAGGAGCCGTACCGCATGCCGTACGCCGACGACGCCAACACGCGGTACGTCGGCGTCGACGAGCTGGTCTCCAACGCGCCGGACGAGGACGGCAGGCCCGCCCGGCCGGACGAGTACGCCCACCTCTTCCGCGACGAGCCGGTGGAGACCGCCCCCCCGGAGCCCGAGCCCGCGGCGGCGCCCTCGGCCGGGAAGTCCGGCGGACGGGCCGGCAGCATCCTCAAGTCCAGCGCCCTCATGGCGGCCGGCACCCTCGTCTCCCGGGTCACCGGATTCCTGCGCACCCTGGTCATGGCGGCCGCGATCGGCGTCGGCACCCTGAACGACGGCTACCAGGTCGCCAACACCCTGCCCACGATGATCTACATCCTGGTCGGCGGCGGCGCGATCAACGCGGTCTTCATCCCGCAGCTCGTACGCGCCATGAAGAACGACGAGGACGGCGGGGAGGCGTACGCCAACCGTCTGCTCACCCTGGTCGCCGTCGGTCTGGCGGCCGTCACCGCCGTCTGTGTGGTCGCCGCACCGCTCTTCATCCGGGCGATGTCCCACGACATCGCCTCCGACCCGGTCAGGTTCGAGGTCGCGGTCACCTTCGCCCGCTACTGCATCCCCACCATGTTCTTCATGGGGGTGCACGTCGTGCTCGGGCAGATCCTCAACGCCCGCGGCCGCTTCGGCGCGATGATGTGGACCCCGGTCCTCAACAACGTCGTCATCATCGCCACCTTCGGCGCCTTCGTCTGGGCCTTCGGCTCGTTCACCAGCACCGGTGTCTCCTCGCAGACCATCACCCCCGAGGGCGTCCGCCTGCTCGGCCTCGGCACACTGCTGGGCCTGACCGTGCAGGCCCTGGCGATGGTCCCCTACCTGCGTGAGGCCGGATTCCGGATCAGGCCGCGGTTCGACTGGCGCGGCCACGGCCTCGGACACGCGGCGAAGCTGGCCAAGTGGACCTTCTTCTTCGTCCTCGCCAACCAGATCGGCCTGATCGTCCTCACCCAGTTCGCCACGGCGGCCGGTTCGACGGCCGAGCAGGGCGGCCACGAGGGCACCGGCATCACCGCCTTCAACTACGCGCTGCTCCTGTGGCAGATGCCGCAGGCCATCATCACCGTCTCCGTCATGACGGCAGTGCTCCCGCGGATCTCCCGCGCGGCAGCCGACGGAGACGCCGCCGCGGTCCGCGACGACCTCTCCTACGGCCTGCGGACCTCGGGCGTGGCCATCGTGCCCGCCGCCTTCGCCTTCCTCGCACTCGGCCTCCCCATCGCCACCCTGCTCTACAGCAGCTCCGGCGAGGGCGCGGTGAACATCGGCTTCGTGCTGATGGCCTTCGGGCTGGGCCTGATTCCCTTCTCGGTGCAGTACATCGTCCTGCGCGGCTTCTACGCGTACGAGGACACCCGCACCCCCTTCTACAACACCGTCATCGTCGCGATCTGCAACGCCACCGCGGCCGCCGCCTGCTACTTCCTGCTGCCCGCCCGGTGGGCGGTGGTGGGCATGGCAGCCGGCTACGGACTGGCCTACGCGATCGGCGTCGGAGTGGCGGTCAAGCGGCTGCGCAGGCGCCTCGGCGGCGACATCGACGGCAAGCGCGTCGTCCGCACCTACGCCAGGCTCTTCGGCGCGTGCATCCCCGCCGCAGCGGGTGCCGGGGCCGTCGTCTACGGTGTCTGGCACTCGCTGGGTCACGGCGCTGCCGCCTCGTTGCTGTCGCTGGTGCTCGGCGCCGCTGTGCTGGGCGGAATCTTCTTCATCGCCGCCAAGCGCATGCGCGTCGAGGAGATGACGGCCATGGTCGGCATGGTCAGGGGTCGGCTGGGCCGCTGACGGCGCGTACCGCGCAACCTTCGGGGGCCGTCGTGTGTCGTGCATAGCGGTGGACTGTTGGCACAATTGTCCTCGGCTGTGTTGTCAGATCTTGCAACGGATGGGGAGGCAGGAACGACGGTGGCGGAACGGAGCACGGCTGCCGTCGGAGTGGCCAACGAGGGCGGCGACAAGCAGCTCGCCGCCCAAGCGGAAAGTGCCACGGCCGACGAGGCGACGGACCGAAGCGAAGAGCAGGACGCGCCACAGCAGACCCCCCCGGAGGAGACAGCACCGACCAATTCCGAGCCGCCCGAGCTCCACAGCGGCCACAAGCTCGCCGGGCGCTACCGCCTGGAGGAGTGCCTCACCCGTGCTGACGGCTTCAGCAGCTGGAGGGCCGTCGACGAGAAGCTGCGCCGGGCCGTGGGCATCCACACCCTGCCCGCCGACCACAGCCGGGCCCGCTCGGTGCTGGCAGCGGCCCGCTCCGCGGCCCTCCTCGGCGACCCGCGCTTCGTGCAGGTCCTCGACGCGGTCGAGGAGAACGACCTCGTCTACGTGATCCACGAGTGGCTCCCGGACGCGCGGGAACTCACCACTCTGATCGCCGCCGACCCGCTGGAGCCGCACGAGGCCCACCAGATGGTCAACCAGATCTCCCAGGCCATGGCCGCCGCCCACCGCGAGGGCCTGGCCCATCTCCGTCTCGGCCCCGACGCGGTCCTGCGCACCGAGGCCGGCCAGTACCGCATCCGTGGTCTGGCGGTCGCCGCCGCGCTGCGCGGCATCTCCTCGGAGCGCCCGCAGCGCGAGGACACCGAGGCCATCGGGGCCCTCCTGTACGCCTCGCTCACCCAGCGCTGGCCGTACCCGAAGGACGAGCACGGGCTCACCGGCCTCCCCAAGGACGTCGGCCTCGTCGCACCCGACCAGGTGCGGGCGGGCGTCCACCGCGGGCTGTCGGAGGTCGCCATGCGCGCCCTCGTCAACGACGGGGCAACGGCCTCCCGCGAGCCGGAGCCCTGCACCACCCCCGAGGAACTGGCCAAGGCCGTCGCCGCGATCCCAAAGATCCGGCCACCCGAGCCGACCATGACGTCCTTCTCGCGCACCACGTACCAGCAGGGCTCCTACCGCCAGAACTCCGGTGGGCCCACGTCCCCCGGCGTCACGACGGTCCTCCCCTCCCCACCGCCGCCG
This sequence comes from Streptomyces sp. BoleA5, assembly GCF_000373665.1. NCBI lineage: Bacteria > Bacillati > Actinomycetota > Actinomycetes > Kitasatosporales > Streptomycetaceae > Streptomyces > Streptomyces sp. BoleA5. Next base: position 15,189 of record NZ_KB892093.1, on the reverse strand, counting down.
GCCCTGCCCGGCCGCACCGGCAAGGCCCTCAAGTGGTCCGTGTCGGCCCTCCTCATCGTCGCTCTGGGCCTCGGCAGCTGGCAGCTCGCGGAGACGCTCATGGACCGCGAGCACCAGGCGAAGTCCGGTGGCACCTCCACGTCCCACAACACGGGCGGCGACGGGGGCAGCGACAACGGCGGCGCGAACCAGGTGACGCTGAAGCCGCTCCCCGTCCAGGGGGCGGCCGAGTACGCGCCCTACGGCGGGGCCCAACACCCGAACGACGTCGATGCCACGTACGACAACAAGACGTCCACGTACTGGCGCACGAACAGCTTCGCCGACGGCCCCGAATTCGCCCCCTCCGTCAAGAAGGGCGTCGGCATCGCCTACGACCTGGGAGCGGCGAGGAAGCTCGGCCAGGCGTCAATAGAGTTCTACTACGGCGGCGACCACACGACGGTCACCCTCTACGCGGCCGACTCGCTGGCCTCCACGGCCGAGCCGGGCCAGCTGAAGAAACTGGCCACCGTCAGCACCGACGGCAAGGCGGCGAAGCTGACGCTGAAGGCACCCGTGGAGACGCGTTACGTCGTGGTCTGGCTGACCGCTCTCCCCTATTCGGAGACCGACGGATACTCCGGCGCCGGCCACAAGCAAGCCATCACCAATGTGAGGTTCGAGGGGCAGTAGCCCCGCGGGGAGGGGGACGGTGGCCACGCAGGGCACGGGCGGGGAGATCAGCGACAGCGACCTCCTCGCCCGCCATGTCTCGGGGGACCCGAACGCGTTCGGGGAACTCGTCCGCCGGCACCGCGACCGGCTCTGGGCGGTGGCGCTGCGGACCCTGGGGGACCGCGAGGAGGCCGCCGACGCCGTGCAGGACGCGCTCGTCTCGGCTTTCCGCTCCGCCCACACCTTCCGCGGGCAGTCGGCCGTCACGACCTGGCTGCACCGCATCACCGTGAACGCGTGCCTCGACCGGGCCCGCAAGGCCGCCTCGCGCCGTACCGCCGCGGTCACAGACGAGAAGCAGTTCGAGGAACTGCTCGAACCGCACGAGTCCGCCGCCGCCCCCGCCGAGCGGGGCGAGCTGCACCGGGAACTGCTGCGGGCACTCGCGACGCTCCCGGTGGAACAGCGGGCGGCCCTGGTTCTGGTCGACATGCAGGGATACCCCGTGGCCGAGGCCGCCGCCGTTCTCGACGTGCCGGCGGGGACGGTCAAGAGCAGATGCGCCCGAGGCAGAGCACGGCTGCTGCCGCTCCTGTCCCACCTGCGGGACGTGCCGGGGAGTAGGGGAGATCAGGCAGGGGGAAGGAACCGGACGGAGAACGCATCCGTCCCAGAGACGGAGGCCCGGCCGGGCCACGGCTTCACACAGGGCGGAGGTGGACACCCATGACGTCGACGACGGGTACGGACGAGCACCCCGAGGTCGCCGAGATCTCGGCACTCACCGAGGGCATCCTCCCGCCCGAGCGCTCGGCCGACGTCCGCGGGCACATCGACGGCTGCGCGCTCTGTGCCGACGTACGTGCCTCACTGGACGAGATCCGCGGGCTGCTGGGCACGCTGCCCGGCCCGCCGCGGATGCCCGCCGACATCGCCGGCCGGATCGATGCCGCGCTCGCCGCGGAGGCGCTGCTCGCCTCGTCCCGCGATGCCGATGTTTCACGTGAAACAGAAGCCGCGGGACCTCCTCGCGTTTCACGTGAAACATCCGCGCCGGTCGCCGGACGGCCTTCCGGCCGCGGCGCCGGCCCCAGCGGCCCCGGCCGCCCCGGCGCCCGATCCCGCCGCCGCTGGGGGAAGGCGGTCCTCGTCGCCGCCTCCGCGGCGGTCGTGGTCGGCCTCGGCTCCTTCCTCGCCCAGTCCACCTGGGACGCCGGGGGAACGGCCGACCGTCAGTCGTCGGCGGACTCCGGCGTGGGTGCCAAGGCTGACGCCGACACGCTCGGCGTGCAGGTACACGATCTGCTGACACGCGGCACGAGCAGCCGCCCGGAGAGCAAGCCCTCGCAACAGTCCCCGATGGTCGGTATGGAGAGCGCCACGCCGTCCTGTGTACTGGAGGCCGTGGACCGCCGGGAGGCCCCTATCGCCGTCCAACGGGGCAGGTACGAGAGCATGGACTCCTATCTTGTCGTGCTGCCGCACAAGGGCGACCCCGCACTGGTGGACGCCTACGTCGTGGACGCCTCGTGCACCAGCGCACAGCCGCCCGCCACGGGCACCCTCCTCCGTGAGGAGACATACCCTCGCTAGCGCCACGCCGACGGGAATGCCCGGACCGTAGGATCCGTTAGGCGGGATGACAATGGTCCCGCCGCCGAGGCACCCGGCGAATCGGTACAGCAGAGACGAGGAAGAACCCGTGAGCGACGTCCGAAACGTGATCATCATCGGTTCCGGGCCGGCGGGATACACAGCCGCGCTCTACACCGCCCGCGCCTCCCTCAAGCCCCTGGTCTTCGAAGGTGCGGTCACGGCCGGCGGTGCCCTGATGACCACGACCGAGGTGGAGAACTTCCCGGGCTTCCGTGACGGCATCATGGGCCCCGACCTCATGGAGAACATGCGGGCCCAGGCCGAGCGCTTCGGTGCCGAACTGATCCCGGACGACATCGTCGAGGTCGACCTCGAGGGCGACATCAAGACCGTCACCGACTCCGCGGGCACCGTCCACCGGGCGAGGGCCGTCATCGTCGCCACCGGTTCCCAGCACCGCAAGCTCGGGCTCCCCAACGAGGACCAACTCTCCGGTCGCGGTGTCTCCTGGTGCGCCACCTGTGACGGCTTCTTCTTCAAGGACCACGAGATCGCCGTCATCGGCGGTGGCGACACCGCCCTGGAGGAGGCGACCTTCCTCTCGCGCTTCGCCAAGAGCGTGAAGGTGGTTCACCGCCGGGACACCCTGCGCGCCTCCAAGGCCATGCAGGAGCGTGCCTTCGCCGACCCGAAGATCTCCTTCCTCTGGGACAGCGAGGTCGCCGAGATCAACGGTGACGGCAAGCTCTCCGGCCTGGTCCTGCGGAACACCAAGTCCGGCGAGACCTCCGAGCTGCCGGTCACCGGACTGTTCATCGCGATCGGCCACGACCCCCGGACCGAGCTGTTCAAGGGCGTCCTCGACCTGGACGAGGAGGGCTACCTCAAGGTCGAGTCGCCCAGTACCCGTACGAAGATCCCCGGTGTCTTCGCCGCGGGTGACGTCGTGGACCACACCTACCGCCAGGCGATCACCGCTGCGGGCACCGGTTGCTCCGCCGCCCTGGACGCCGAGCGCTACCTCGCCGCTCTGAGCGACGCGGGCGGCGAGCACACCCGCGAGCCCGAGCAGACCGCCGCCGCGGTCGTCTGACCGCACCGAAAAATCAACTACCCGTCCTACACACCGAGGAGACAGCCGTGGCCGGCAACACCAAGACCGTGACCGATGCGACCTTCGACGAGGAGGTCCTGTCGAGCGACAAGCCCGTGCTCGTCGACTTCTGGGCCGAGTGGTGCGGTCCGTGCCGCCAGATCGCCCCGTCCCTCGAGGCGATCGCCGCGGAGCACGGCGAGCAGATCACCATCGTCAAGCTGAACATCGACGAGAACCCGGTCACCGCCGCCAAGTACGGCGTCATGTCGATCCCGACCCTCAACGTCTACAAGGGCGGTGAGGTCGTGAAGACCATCGTCGGCGCCAAGCCGAAGGCCGCCATCGAGCGCGACCTGGCCGACTTCATCGGCTGAGCACCGCAGACGGATGCGAAAGGGCCCGCCCCCGTGAGGGGCGGGCCCTTCGTCGTTCACAGGGGGCGCAGCGCCGGTTCCTTCTGCACGGCACCGAGCAGCCGGTCGATCGCCATCTCGACGTCCTCCTTCCAGGAGATCGTCGTCCGCAGTTCAAGCCGCAGCCGCGGGAACCGCGGGTGCGGCCGCACGGTCTTGAAGCCGACGGCCAGCAGGTGTTCGGCGGGCAGGACGCACGCGGGCTCCTCCCAGCGCGCGTCACCGAAAGCCTCGATCGCCCGGAAGCCCCGCCGCACCAGGTCCTTGGCCATCGTCTGCACCAGCACCCGGCCCAGACCCTGTCCCTGGAAGCCCGGGAGGATCCTGGCGGTCATCAGCTGGACCGCGTCGGCGGAGACGGGGCTCGTGGGGAAGGCCGTCGAGCGCGGCACATAGGCCGGCGGAGCGTAGAGCACGAAGCCGGCGGGCACCTCGTCCACGTAGACGACACGGCCGCAGGATCCCCACTCCAGCAGCACCGCGGAGATCCAGGCCTCCTTCTCCAGCTCCGGCTTGCCGGCCTGGACGGCGGCTTCTCCGCTTACCGGGTCGAGTTCCCAGAAGACGCACGCACGGCAGCGGTTGGGGAGATCCGGGAGGTTGTCCAGCGTGAGCGGAACGAGCCGACGGCCCATGAGGTCTGACCCTCGTTTCTGTCGTGGACCCAACTGCCGACGAAGCCACCCACGGCGCCCAGCCCGAGCCCCGCTGCGAGAAGGGCGGCCCTTTGCCAATCGTGCTCCACTCCAACGCGCCGCACCGATCGCATGAGCCCCTCCTCGGAGGTAGTGCTCCATCCCGTACGCATCGTATCCGCGGGCGGACAAGTCCGACACCGGAGCAACGCGAACGGCCCAGCAAAAAGCGGGTCACATCCCTCTCGGGATGCGACCCGCTCCGAAGTCGTGGTCCGTCACAGGACGGTGAGGAGCTCGGCGGTCACTCCTCCTCGTCGGTCTCCTCGGTGAGCGACCGCTGGAGGACCGTGCCCTCGCCGGGTGCCATCGAGCCGAGGATGCGCTCCAGATCTTCTATCGAGGCGAACTCCACGACGATCTTCCCGCGCTTCTGTCCCAGGTCCACCTTCACCCGGGTCTCGAAGCGGTCCGAGAGCCGCAGCGCGAGATCGGTCAGGGCCGGGGACATCCGCTTGGCGGCCCGGGGCGCGGGCGCCTTCCGGGCAGGCTGGGACTCGGAGTTCATCACATGCACGATCTCCTCGACCGCGCGCACCGAGAGGCCCTCGGCCACGATCCGGCTGGCGAGCCGGTCCTGGTCCTCCACGTCCTCCAGGGCGAGCAGGGAGCGGGCGTGCCCGGCGGAGAGCACACCGGCCGCCACACGCCGCTGTACGGGCGCGGAGAGCTTCAGCAGGCGAAGGGTGTTGGAGACCTGGGAGCGAGACCGGCCGATGCGGTCGGCGAGCTGCTCGTGGGTGCAGGCGAAGTCCTTGAGGAGCTGGTCGTAGGCGGCCGCCTCCTCCAGCGGGTTCAGCTGGGCACGGTGCAGGTTCTCCAGGAGGGCGTCCAGGAGAAGCTTCTCGTCGTCGGTGGCCCGCACGATCGCGGGGATGGCCTCCAGGCCCGCCTCGCGGCTGGCCCGCCAGCGCCGCTCGCCCATGATGAGCTCGTAGCGCTCCGACCCGACCTGACGGACGACGACCGGCTGCAGAAGGCCGACCTCCTTGATGGAGGTGACCAGCTCGGCCAGCGCGTCCTCGTCGAAGACCTCTCGCGGCTGCCGCGGGTTGGGGATGATCGCGTCCAGCGGCAGTTCCGCGAAGTACGCCCCCGCCACCATGGGCGGCTCCTGGGGTGCGATGGCCTCCGGCGTTTCACGTGAAACCGGGATCGTCGCGGTTCCCTCACGGCCCTGCTGATCCACCAGGGCCGCCACCTTGGCGGCGGCGACACCTCGTTCCGGCGCCAGGACCGGCGTGGCGGTCGCCGCCGTCGCCACCGCGGTCGCGGCTGCCGCGTCGGCACCGTTCGGTGCGGCGGGAATCAGCGCGCCGAGACCACGGCCGAGTCCTCTGCGTCGCTCACTCACTGGTTCCCCTCCGAGGTGTTCAGCTCTTTGAGCTCTTGGGTGCGTCCCAGGCCACGCATGGCCATCTCGCGTGCCGCTTCAAGGTACGACAACGCTCCACTCGAACCCGGATCGTAGGTCAGCACCGTCTGACCGTAGCTGGGGGCCTCCGAGATGCGAACCGAGCGCGGGATGCTCGTGCTCAGCACCTCCTTGCCGAAGTGGGTGCGGACCTCCTCGGCGACCTGCGAGGCGAGCCGGGTCCGGCCGTCGTACATGGTCAGCAGGATGGTGGAGACATGGAGCTTGGGGTTGAGGTGGCCCCGGACCAGCTCCACGTTGCGGAGCAGCTGTCCCAGGCCCTCCAGTGCGTAGTACTCGCACTGGATCGGGATGAGAACCTCGGCGCCGGCCACCATGGCGTTGACGGTCAGCAGACCGAGCGAGGGCGGGCAGTCGATGAGGATGTAGTCCAGCGGCTGCTCATAGGCCTCGATGGCCCGCTGCAGCCGGCTCTCCCGGGCCACCAGGGAGACCAGTTCGATCTCGGCACCCGCCAGGTCGATGGTGGCGGGAGCGCAGAAGAGGCCCTCCACGTCCGGCACCGGCTGGACGACATCGGAGAGCGGCTTGCTCTCCACCAGCACGTCGTAGATGGACGGGACCTCGGAGTGGTGGTCGATCCCGAGGGCGGTGGAGGCGTTGCCCTGGGGGTCGAGGTCGACGACCAGCACCCGGGCCCCGTGCAGGGCCAGGGAGGCGGCCATGTTGACCGTGGTGGTGGTCTTGCCGACCCCACCCTTCTGGTTGGCCACCACGACCACTCGGGTCTGGGGTGGGCGGGGGAGTCCTTCACCGGCCCGCCCCAGTGCCTCCACGGCCAGTTGGGCGGCGCGGCCGATGGGGGTGTCGTCCATCGGGGGCGGTGTTTCACGTGAAACATCGTCCCCGAACGGCTCGGTACGGGGACCGGGGACCGGATCGGTCATCGGTCCCGCGATGTTGGCGTCGGACCGCAAGGATTCACTCTCCTCGACTACAAGCTCGCAATGAACAGAGCCTGCCATGCTTTCGGGGTCGCGAACCAGTGAGGACCGTTCTCCTGTGGATGAATCCACCGGTTGAGTCACCGAATGGGTCATCTCGGCGGTCCGATGAGAGAGCGATTCGGCCGCGGCACGGGCCCGGCCAAGGATTCCTGGAAGCAGAAAGCGCCGTTTCACGTGAAACACGATGCGCAGCGCCGCGACCGTTTCCTACACGACACTCCGGATTATGTACGTATGGCCGTTTGTATGGAGCACAGCGGGCCGCGGTCAGCGCTGGCGGCGACGGCTCGCCCGGGCCGCCTTGGCCCGCCGGGTCGCCCCTCGCACACCTCCGGGGCTCTCCCCCGCGAGCACCCGCACCACGGTCGACAACGGTTCCACGATCCCCTCGCCGACCTGCACCACTGAGGTCTCCACCGCCCCGAGGCGGCTCAGTGCGGCACGCGCGGCCTTCAGCTCCTCCTCGGCCGTGTCCCCCTTGAGGACCGTCATCTCCCCGTGCGGACGCAGCAGCGGAAGCCCCCAGCCGGCGAGCCTTTCCAGCGGCGCCACGGCACGCGCCGTCACCACGTCCACCGGCGGCACCTTGCCGACCATCTCCTCGGCGCGGCCACGCACCACCACGACGTTGGACAGCCCCAGCAACCGCACGGCCTCCTCGAGGAAGGTCGTCCGGCGCAGCAGCGGTTCCAGCAGGGTGATGCTGAGGTCCGGCCGGGTCAGTGCCAGCGGAATGCCCGGAAGCCCCGCGCCAGAGCCCACGTCGCAGACCGAGACGCCCTGGGGGATCACCTCGGCGAGCACCGCGCAGTTCAGCAGGTGGCGCTCCCACAACCGGGGCACCTCCCGCGGACCGATCAGCCCGCGGCGCACGCCCGCGTCGGCCAGCAGTTCCGCGTACCGCACCGCGTCCGCGAAGCGCTCCCCGAACACCTCACGTGCCGCCTCCGGCGCCGGGGGAAGCTCCGCCGCTGCCTCCGTCACGAGAACCGTCCTTCCGTTGTTACGGGCTTTCACCAGGCTGACAAGGTTCGGCCCCGCCTGCGAACAGACGGGGCCGAGTGAGTACCGCTGAGACCGGGGGAGGTCAGGAAGCCGGGAGAACGACCACCCGGCGCTCGGGCTCCTCGCCCTCGGACTCGCTGCGCAGCCCCGCGGCGGCCACGGCGTCGTGGACGACCTTGCGCTCGAAGGGCGTCATCGGCTTGAGCTTGACCGGCTCGCCGGAGCCCTTGACCTCCTCGGCCGCCTTCTCGCCCAGCTCCGTCAGCTCGGCCCGCTTCTGCGCCCGGAAGCCGGCGATGTCCAGCATCAGCCGGCTGCGGTCGCCGGTCTCCCGGTGGACCGCGAGCCGGGTCAGCTCCTGGAGCGCCTCCAGCACCTCGCCGTCCCGGCCGACGAGCTTGTTCAGGTCGCGGCTCGACGAGTCGCCGACGATGGAGACCGAGGCCCGGTCTCCCTCGACGTCCATGTCGATGTCACCGTCGAGGTCGGCGATGTCCAGCAGCCCCTCGAGGTAGTCGGCCGCGATCTCGCCCTCCTGCTCGAGGCGGGTGAGCGCGTCCGTGGTGTTGCCGTCCGTCACGGCGGGACTCCTCTGCTACTTCTTCTTCGACAGGTTCGGCTTGTCCGCGCCGCTGCTCGGCTTGGGCTTGGTGCTCGCGGCCGCCCCGCCTCCCGGCTTGGGCTTGGTGCCACCGGCACCGGCCGGCTGCGCGGGGCCGCCCGTCTGGCGCTGGGACTTGGTCTGGCGCTTGGGCTGGGAACGCTTCACCGGCGCCGCGTCCTGCGGCTCCTGGGCGGCGGCAGGCTCGACCTTCAGCTTGCCCTTGGCCTTCAGTCGCTCTTCGCGCTGCTTGAAGGCGAGGCTGCCGGGGGTCGGGTTCCGGCGGATGACGAACATCTGCTGCCCCATGGTCCACACGTTGGTGGTCAGCCAGTAGATGAGGACACCGACGGGGAAGTTGATACCGAAGACAGCGAACATGATCGGGAAGACGTACATCAGCATCTTCTGCTGCTGCATGAACGGCGTCTTCACCGTCATGTCGACGTTCTTCGTCATCAGCTGGCGCTGCGTGTAGAACTGCGAGGCCGACATCAGGACGATCATGATGACCGTGACCACGCGGACGTCGGTGACCGAGGCGCCCAGCGAGGCGAGCTTGTCGGCGCTGTCGGTGAACTTCGCGGCGAGCGGGGCACCGAAGATGTGCGCCTTCTGGGCGCTGTTGACCAGGTCCTGGCTCATCACGCCGACCTGCTTGCCCTGAGCGATGTAGCTCAGCACGTGGTACAGCGAGAAGAAGAAGGGGGACTGCGCCAGGATCGGAAGGCACGAGGAGAGCGGGTTGGTGCCCGTCTCCTTGTACAGCTTCATCATCTCTTCGGACTGACGCTGCTTGTCGTTCTTGTAGCGCTCCTGGATCGCCTTCATCTTGGGCTGGAGCGCCTGCATGTTCCGGGTCGACTTGATCTGCTTCACGAACAGCGGGATCAGGCAGATCCGGATCAGGACCACCAGGGAGACGATCGACAGGCCCCAGGCCAGGCCGCCGTCCTTGTCAAAGACGAGGCCGTACAGCGAGTGGAACTGGACAATGATCCACGAAACGGCATCGTAGAGGGGGTTCAAGATCCCCACGGTCAGGCTCCTTGGGCATGAGGCGTCTCGACGGGCTCGGGAGTAACGGACCCGCCCGGTGCGTCACCCCGGAGGGCTTCGCGCAGGCGAGCGTGCCACGGCGGGCGCTTGCGCGGCGGAACATGGTCCACACCGCCCAGCGACCACGGGTTGCAACGCAGGATCCGCCACGCGGTCAGGGCAGTGCCCTTGATCGCGCCGTGCCGATCGATCGCCGTATACCCGTAGTGCGAACACGAGGGGTAGTACTTGCAGACCGGACCGAGCAACGGGCTGATGGTCCACTGGTAAATCTTGATCAAGGCCAGCAACGGGTACTTCATAGCGCCACCCCCAGGAGCCTCCCGAGGGCGGCATCCAGGTCTCGGGCCAGCTGTGAATGGTCTGCGTCACCCGCACCGGGCAGCGCTCGTACGACTACCAGGCTACCGGGGGGCAGCACGGACAGACGTTCGCGGACCAGGTGACGAAGCCGACGCTTGACCAGGTTCCGGGTCACCGCGCCACCGACGGCCTTGCTCACGACGAAACCCGCACGCGCCGGGGAGGCAGTCCCCCCCGCTGCGTGCGGGTCCCTTGTGTCACTGTCGGTGCGCAGGTGGACGACCAGGAGTGGACGTCCGGCCCGGCGTCCTCGACGCACCGCGATCGCGAAGTCCTGCCGCCGCCTCAGCCGATTCTCGGTGGGCAGCACGACTCACACCTCGCGCTTCGGTGCGATCAGGCGGACAGGCGGGCGCGGCCCTTGCTGCGGCGGGTCGCGAGGATGGCGCGGCCGGCACGCGTACGCATACGCAGCCGGAAGCCGTGGGTCTTGGCGCGACGACGGTTGTTCGGCTGGAAGGTGCGCTTGCTCACTCGGGGGCTCCAGGATGAATCGTGTGTGGGCGTCGCCTGGCTGTCACCGTGCGCCCACGAGAGAACTCGCGGAACATTCAGGTGTGCACCGCTTGACGATCACCTGAGTGATCCTCGCCCATCGGTAGGCAGGCGGCAGCAGCCATCGACAACTCGACCTGGTTACGGTACGCGGGGCCGCGCCGTCAGGTCAAACCAGCACCGGCGACGGACGTGGAGCGCCGCCATCCGGACGTGGTTTTGCACACCCTGTGGACAACGACTTGAACCAGGCAGGCCGCGCTGACTACCGTGGCTGAACTCCGAAACATTCCCGTCCGTCCCAAGAACCACACCTTCGTGGGACCCATCGGCACCAACCAGCGACCGAGAGAGCGTGCACTGTGGCTGACGTAACTGCCGATCTTGCCTCAGTGTGGCCCAGGGTCCTGCAGAAACTGCTCGCCGAGAGCGACGACATCAAGCCGAAGGACGCGGAGTGGCTGCAGCGGACCCAGCCGCTGGCACTCGTCGCGGGCACGGCGGTGCTGTCGGCCCCCAACGAGTTCGCCAAGAGCGTGCTGGAGGGACGGCTCCTCCCGCTGATCACCGATGTCCTCAGCCGTGAGTTCGGTCACCCCGTGGGCATCGCCATCGCCGTCGCCTCGGGCGCCGAACCGGAGGCGGCCCCCGCGCCGCCGGCCCCGGTCGCCCCCGAACCGCAGCCCCAGCCGCAGCCCCTCGGGTACGGCGTGGAGCCCCCCCGGTACGGCGAGCGGCCGCACGGCTACGGCGAGGTCCCGCGGATGCGCCCGGCCTACCCCGAGCACTCGGCCGGGCCCGGCGCCGGTGCCGGCGGCTGGCCGTCCCGTGACCCCGAGGACCGCTGGCAGCAGCAGCGGTTCGGCGACTACCAGGAGCGCGAGCCCTACCAGCCGCCCGCCTCCCGCTACGAGATGCCCCCGGCCCACCAGGCCCCCGCCCGCCCGGAGCCGGCACCGCCGCAGATGCCGACCATGCCGACGCCGCGCACCGGCGGCGGCAGTGGTGCCGGTTCCCCCTCGGGCGCCGGGACGGGGACGGGCGGGTCCGGCGGACCGGCCGAACCCACCGCGCGGCTGAACCCCAAGTACCTCTTCGACACCTTCGTCATCGGCGCCTCCAACCGCTTCGCGCACGCCGCGGCGGTCGCCGTCGCCGAGGCCCCGGCCAAGGCGTACAACCCGCTGTTCATCTACGGGGAGTCCGGTCTCGGCAAGACGCACCTGCTGCACGCGATCGGGCACTACGCGCGCAGCCTCTACCCGGGCACGCGGGTGCGCTACGTGAGCTCCGAGGAGTTCACCAACGAGTTCATCAACTCCATCCGCGACGGCAAGGCGGACGCGTTCCGCAAGCGCTACCGCGACATGGACATCCTGCTCGTCGACGACATCCAGTTCCTCGCGAGCAAGGAGTCGACGCAGGAGGAGTTCTTCCACACCTTCAACACCCTGCACAACGCCAACAAGCAGATCGTGCTCTCCTCGGACCGGCCGCCCAAGCAGCTGGTGACGCTGGAGGACCGGCTGCGCAACCGGTTCGAGTGGGGTCTGATCACCGACGTCCAGCCGCCCGAGCTGGAGACCCGGATCGCGATCCTGCGCAAGAAGGCGGTGCAGGAGCAGCTCAACGCCCCGCCGGAGGTGCTGGAGTTCATCGCCTCCCGGATCTCGCGGAACATCCGCGAGCTGGAGGGCGCGCTGATCCGGGTGACGGCCTTCGCGAGCCTCAACCGGCAGCCGGTGGACCTGCAGCTCACCGAGATCGTGCTGAAGGACCTGATCCCGGGCGGGGAGGACTCCGTCCCGGAGATCAGCGGGCAGGCGATCATGGCGGAGACGGCCTCGTACTTCGGACTGGACGTGGAGGACCTCTCCGGCTCCTCCCGCAGCCGGGTGCTCGTCACGGCCCGGCAGATCGCCATGTACCTGTGCCGTGAACTCACGGACCTGTCGCTGCCCAAGATCGGCGCCCTGTTCGGCGGACGCGACCACACGACCGTCATGCACGCGGACCGCAAGATCCGCTCCCTGATGGCCGAGCGGCGGTCCATCTACAACCAGGTCACCGAGCTCACCAACCGCATCAAGAGCTGACGCGGAGCCCTCCCGCACGCCTTCTCGTCCGTCCACAGCGCCCCGGGCCAACTCCCGGGGCGCTTCTCGTTGTTCGATAGCGCCGGCCGCGACCTGGGGACAGGAACGTCTCTCCACAGGACGGGGCGGTTTTCCCCCGTCCACAGCCTGGGGATGCCCGAGTTGTCCAGAACGTGTCCACAGGCGAGGCCGGCGGACACGCATTCGGGCTGCTGGGGGCCATGTGGATTTGTGGGCAACAGGGATCCACAGACTGTGGACGTTCCGGCCGCCCACATGGCCGCCCTCCCGGTTGTCCACCGCTCGCCCACAGGATGGGGCACGTTGTCCCCAGCCGGGGGCCGCTTCTCCACAGTCCTGTCCACTGTTCGGCAACGGAACGCACCCGCTCACCGGTCGGAGTGAACCGCATCACACCAACGTGGTGGGTTGGGCTGGGGAGAACCCGGGTATTCCTGGGGACAGCGCTGGGGAGAACCGGGGGTCTCCTGTGCATCGCGTGTGCACAACTTTCGGCCGTCCACAGATCGGGCTGGTTGTCCACGGGCTCCGCCCACAGGCGCGGTGGACAAAAAACAGGGCCTGACCTGCATCGGAACCACTTATCCACGGTATCCACACCCCCTATTACTACGACCAGGGATAGTTACCGGGGAATCTGCTTCGAAGTGGGTCCTGTGCACAACCGAGCCGCGGGCCGCCGGCCTCCCCGCCCCCCGGCTTGACCCCAACCCGCACCGCATGTCCGCGGCGGCTGTCAGACTGTTCCCGGCAAGAGGGCCAGCAGGGCCAAGAGAGTCGGCCACAGACAGCCAGCAACAGCAGGAGGCGGTTCCGGTGAAGATCCGGGTGGAGCGCGATGTACTCGCGGAGGCAGTGGCCTGGGCGGCCCGCAGTCTCCCGGCCCGTCCCCCGGTGCCGGTCCTGGCGGGCCTGCTGCTGAAGGCCGAGTCGGGCCAGCTGAGCCTGTCCGGCTTCGACTACGAGGTCTCGGCCCGGGTGTCCGTCGAGGCGGACGTGGAGGAGGACGGCACCGTCCTCGTCTCCGGCCGGCTGCTCGCCGACATCTCGCGCGCACTTCCCAACAGGCCTGTGGAGATCTCCACCGACGGCGTGCGGGTCACCGTCGTGTGCGGCAGTTCGCGATTCACACTCCACACCCTGCCTGTGGAGGAGTACCCGGCACTGCCCGCGATGCCGACCGCCTCCGGCACCGTCCCCGGCGAGGTCTTCGCCGCGGCCGCCGCCCAGGTCGCCATCGCCGCAGGCCGCGACGACACCCTGCCGGTGCTCACCGGTGTGCGGATCGAGATCGAGGGCGACACCGTCACCCTGGCCGCCACCGACCGCTACCGCTTCGCGGTCCGCGAGTTCCTGTGGAAGCCGGAGACCCCGGACATCTCCGCGGTGGCCCTGGTGCCCGCCAAGACGCTGCTGGACACCGCCAAGTCCCTCACCAACGGCGACTCGGTCGCCATCGCCCTGGCCGGCTCCGGCGCGGGCGAGGGCCTGATCGGCTTCGAGGGCGCGGGCCGCCGCACCACCACCCGCCTGCTCGAGGGCGATCTGCCGAAGTACCGGACGCTCTTCCCGACCGAGTTCAACTCCGTCGCGGTGATCGAGACCGCCCCCTTCGTCGAGGCCGTCAAGCGCGTGGCCCTGGTGGCCGAGCGCAACACGCCGGTCCGGCTGAGCTTCGAGCAGGGCGTGCTGACCCTGGAGGCCGGTTCCAGCGACGATGCACAGGCTGTGGAGCGGGTGGACGCCAAGCTGGAGGGCGACGACATCTCGATCGCCTTCAACCCGACGTTCCTGCTGGACGGCCTGAGCGCGATCGACTCGCCGGTGGCGCAGCTGTCGTTCACCACCTCGACGAAGCCCGCGCTGCTCAGCGGCCGTCCGGCCATCGACGCCGAGGCCGACGACGCGTACAAGTACCTGATCATGCCCGTCCGGCTGTCCGGCTGACGCGAGGCCTGTCCGGTCGCGTCGCCCTGCGGGAGCCGACGTAGGCTCGACGTAGGTCAGGCAGGCTTCGAACGAAGGATCAACGATGGAGCTCGGTCTCATCGGTCTCGGCAAGATGGGCGGGAACATGCGCACGCGCATCCGCCAAGCCGGTCACACCGTCATCGGCTACGACCGCAACCCGGATCTCGCCGATGTCCACAGCCTGCAGGAACTTGTGGACAAGCTCGCGGCCCCGCGTGTGGTGTGGGTGATGGTGCCGGCCGGCGCCGCGACCCAGTCGACGATCGATGAGCTCGGTGAGCTGCTCTCCCCCGGCGACGTCGTCGTCGACGGCGGCAACTCCCGCTGGACGGACGACGAGAAGCACGCCGAGGAGCTGGCCGCCAAGGGCATCGGCTTCGTCGACTGCGGCGTCTCCGGCGGCGTCTGGGGCCTGGAGAACGGCTACGCGCTGATGTACGGCGGGGAGGCCGAGCACGTCGAGAAGGTGCAGCCGGTCTTCAACGCCCTCAAGCCGGTGGGGAACTTCGGTTCCGTGCACGCGGGCAAGGTCGGTGCCGGCCACTTCGCGAAGATGGTCCACAACGGCATCGAGTACGCCATGATGCAGGCCTACGCCGAGGGCTGGGAGCTGCTGGAGAAGGTCNACTCGGTCACCGACGTGCGCGAGGTGTTCCGCTCCTGGCAGGAGGGCACCGTCATCCGCTCCTGGCTGCTCGACCTGGCCGTCAACGCCCTCGACGAGGACGAGCACCTCGAC